>JAZRWH010000057.1:0-54977 GCA_045599585.1 Myxococcota bacterium | reverse complement strand
CCCCGACAATCTAGGTTCGAATCCTGGCCGCGGAATTTAAATTCTTTCTTATTCCGCGATCGTTCAATGGCAGGACACCGGGTTCTGGCCCCGACAATCTAGGTTCGAATCCTGGCCGCGGAATTTAAATTCTTTCTTATTCCGCGATCGTTCAATGGCAGGACACCGGGTTCTGGCCCCGACAATCTAGGTTCGAATCCTGGCCGCGGAATTCAAATTCTTTCTTATTCCGCGATCGTTCAATGGCAGGACACCGGGTTCTGGCCCCGACAATCTAGGTTCGAATCCTGGCCGCGGAATTCTAAGCCGACTTTTTAAGCCGGCTTTTTTTTTACCTTTTTTTAAGCTTAGGTTTTGTCATGATTCATTCCGTTGTTTCGCCTTTTCGCTGGAATGCAGACCTTAAACAACTTGATCTTTTGGATCAGTTAGCTCTGCCTGAAAAAACAACTTTTATTCCCATGCACAATGTTGACGACATCGTTCGAGCAATCAAAGAGATGGTCGTTCGAGGTGCTCCCGCTATCGGCATTTCTGCTGCTTATGGGATTTATTACGCAGCACGGGACGCCTGGAATGCTAATGACCGTCTTTCAATAATTCAAGCTGCTCGCGATAAACTTGCCGCGACACGCCCAACCGCAGTTAACCTATTTTGGGCACTCGACCGCATGATGTCGTGTGTCAAAGCACATCTCGGCGATAGTAATGTCGACGCGATCCTTAAAGAAGCCAAACTCATTTGGGACGAAGACATTGCGATGAACCAGGCGATGGCAGAACACGGTGCAGATGCCATTGGCAATGTTTCTAACATCCTAACACATTGCAACGCTGGTGCCCTTGCTACAGGTGGCTTAGGAACTGCACTCGCTGTTATTCGTGAAATTGACGCACGTCAAAAAGCTGCTGGCAAACATTTACACGTATGGGTTGACGAAACGCGTCCGTATTTACAAGGCGCTCGGCTCACAGCATGGGAGCTCATGCAAGATGGTATCGATTGTACACTCATCACCGATAATATGGCTGCACATATGATGCAAAAAGGTCTTGTTGATGCGATCGTCGTAGGAGCAGATCGAATTGCTAAAAATGGAGATTTTGCAAACAAAATAGGCACTTATGGTTTGGCTGTTCTTGCCAAATTCCACAAAGTTCCCTTTTACACTGCAGCTCCGACATCGACATTTGATCCCCAACTTGAATCAGGCAAAGATATCGTTATCGAAGAAAGGTCTACGGACGAGGTCGTTTATGTTAAAGGCAAGCGCATTGCGCCCGAAGGGGTAAAAACGCGTCATCCTGCTTTTGATGTGACGCCACACGAACTCGTCAGCGGGATTATTACGCCTGAAGGTGTTATTCATCCTCAATAAGTGTCTTAGGGCAAAACACTAAACCACGATGTGCCTTGATAATTTATATAATTTGTAATGATAATATTGAGGCCTGTGGCAGAGGGGGTAGCGGCGTATTTGCTTGCAAATAGCCGCTCAGGGGGAGCCTTCCCCCTCAAAACAAAACATAAAAACAGAACGAAGTTATTATTGATAGAATGGACTATTTTTATAAGAAGCAATAACAACTTCAAGATACAAAAAAAAGCATTTTTATAAATTACAATTATAAAAATGCTTTTTATATGAGATACAATTAACAACCAGGCGGAAGGCCGAATGACTGCAAGGGTTTATTATTCGGTTTATCGACATACTCTCTGGGTTTAGTTGCCATGGTTGTAATGCCGCGCTCACTAAAGATAAAGAGTGTATTTTGCGCATCAAGGAGGTACTGCGCGAGTTGAGCATTCGAATATTTCGGGTGCCAAGGCGAATCCTCAGGCGGCTTTCGGCGTGGATGTGAAATCTGGTCCCACGGGCAGAGATAAAAGATCTCTTCGAGGAAAACGCGGAAGTCATTAATAATTGCGATACTTTTGAAATCAGGCATTTCAGGCGGATCGAATCGAGCGGTATGCGCCTCTTGGAAAGCCTCAAAAGCCTCCTCGACGGGGAGACTTTCTTCATCAAAATAGAGTCTACGGTCGAGGTCGTAATAATGTTCTATTTTTGGAATATTACGCAATATAAACTGCGGCGTGCACTCTCTGACCTGATCTTCGAGTTCAACGGGGCGATCGTAGACCAATTCTTCAAGCTTATCATTTTCTTGAGCATGTCTTTTGGAGATATACTGAGCGAAGTCACGGTGATCACGGCAGAGAGGGATTTCGATACTCACACGAGGCTGAGGCTTTCGGGTAGTCGAAGCCATGCGCTGATCGATGGTTGCAACGCGATAAAACCTTCGTTCATCTTTGCTAAGATCCATCTCAATATTCACTTGAATGATCGACAGATCGAGTTGTTTTTCATCCATAGAAAGCCTCTAAGGCGGAAGGTCAGCAAACGTCAAAAGAATACAGAAAAAGCGGCCGAAGCCGCTTTTTTATCAATTGAGTAAGGAAGGCTACTTATTATCGTCGCTACCGCTATTAACGGAGACATAATTTGTAGATTCCTGCTCATAATACTCAGCAGTATAGCTTACATTTCTAACGATACCGAGAGCTTCTTCGATTTCCTTAGTAACTTCAGTACATTTTTTGCCTTTGAAGCCTTTCGGATGAATTTCGACGGAACCATCAGGATTGATAGAGAATTCGATTTCAGTTTTTGTAGCCATAGTAAGACATTAGCTCCATTTACGAACGGTCAGAGAGATGACGTTATCTTGTTTGGTTTCTTCCATATCGAGGGTATAGCCTTTCTTTTTAACCTCTTTAAGGACCTTATGATAAGCGTATCGCTGCTGGAGTTGGTTAGTAAATTGTTCTTCGGTAAGACCGCGTGTAGCCTCGACGCCCCACCAGTCAGCGAGGAGTTCGCAGCCATTTTCGTTAATACGGATACCGACGTCATATTTACCGCTGACTTTAATGCAGATATCAGCTTTTTCGAGCTGAGCGTTATAACCGCGAACGTTAACGCCTTCTTCAGCCTGAGTATAAGTATAACCGAGATCGCTAATTGCCTCGAGAATGCACTCGAGGTCTTTCATTTGAGATTCAACAGTAGAGAAGTGACTCATAAGAAATCCTTATAAAACTACATTTCGAGGTGACGAACTTGCTTATCTTCGACATCGGCGCTCTCCTCATCGAGGGAGGCACGGCGGGCGCGGGATTTAGCCCAATCGCGCATGTAGTCGATACGTTCTTTCATCTGATACGAGAGTGGGATGATTTCATTGCAGCTGCGAACGAGGCTATCGGTATCGATATCTTTTTTAGCTTCATAGGCATCGAAGAGGGCCGAAACGACAGCCTGTTCGATTTCGGAACCAGAGAAGCCCTGTGTAGCAGCAACGATTCTGGGAATATCGAAGTCAGCAACTTTACGGTTTTTCTTGATAATATGAATTTCGATAATGGTTTTACGTTCAGCGGGGCTGGGGAGGTCGACGAAGAAGATTTCATCGAAACGACCTTTACGGAGGAGTTCGGGCGGCAGCATCGAAACGTCGTTTGCCGTAGCAATGACGAAAACGGGGCTAGTTTTTTCCTGGAGCCAAGTAATGAAGGAACCGAAAACACGAGCGCCGGTACCACCATCCGTAGAGCCAGAAGATTTTGTGCCAGAGAAGCCTTTTTCGAGCTCATCCATCCAGAGAATGCAAGGCGCAACAGCTTCAGCTGTAGCGATAGCTTTACGCATATTTTCTTCGGAGGAGCCTACGAGCGAAGAGAAGACCTTACCGACATCGAGGCGGAGGAGAGGCATTTTCCAAAGAGCGCCAACGGATTTAGCCGTCAAAGATTTACCGCAGCCGGGAAGACCGAGCAGGAGAATACCTTTAGGAAGCGGAAGACCGAATTCACGGGCTTTGGAGCTAAAAGCGAGGTTACGTGTTTTCAGCCAGCTTTTGAGAATTTCGAGACCGCCGATGTCACGAAGTTTGAGATCTGACTGATAGAATTCGAGGAGACCGTTTTTACGAATAAGATTCTTCTTTTCATCAACGATCGTTTCGATATCGAAGTCACGTTTAATAATGAGGGATTTCGAGAAAACGTTGGAAGCTTCAACAGCAGTCAAGCCGAGCGCAGCTTCAACGACGCGTTCACGAAGGTAAGGATCGTTGCGAACGCCCTGGCAAAGCTCATCAGGAACGCTTTTAAGGACCTGCATAACGAGTTCATTGATAACAGCGCGGTTAGGCAGATCGTAATCAATGACGTTAACTTCTTTTTCAAGTTCAGCAGGAAGTTTGAAGACAGGACTGAGAAGGAGAACGTGTTTTTTGAAACGACTCGTTTTGAATTCGCGGCTAAGATCGCGGAGACGGCGCGTGACGTTCGGGTCGGAGAGGTAAGGGTGGAAATCGCGCAAAACAAAGAGCGCATCATTTTCATAACGGAAAATGTGTTCCATGGCGCGCTGGGGATCACGAATATCATTAAACGTGTCACCATCACCGCCCTTGAAGCCTTCGGTGCATGACCAAGTAACAAAGCGGCGATTACGACGTTCGCAAATCGTGCGGAGTCCTTTTTCGACGCGTTCTTCTTCGGTACTGGTTACGTAAAAGAGCGGATATCTTGCACGAATCAGATACTCAATTTCTTCCTCAGAAGAAACAGCGTTACGCATACCTTCCATAATTTTTCTCCCATTTGGATGTGAAACAAAACGGCTTCGGTGGCGCGAGCCGATCACGGAGCCTGGTTATCATTCTAGTGATACAAAACCGATTTTTTATATTGCCTATGCATCATCAACATCAAGCGAAGTTTTCAGCTCAACGATATGCCCCTTAAGTTCACCGAGACAAGTCTGGCTCAACTCAAGTGCGTTGCCAATATCTTCGAAGATAGCTCGAGGATCGTATTGTTTTAGCATATTTTCGACACGAGCTTTGTCTTGAGGTTTAAGCGAATTTACATCAAGGCGCACGTAGGGCACGAACGCTCTTTGGAGATCACTGATGCTATTTTCGAGCGTCTGCAGGTCGCCGCGCCACTGCCCGACGGCATCGCTGATACTCTGAGAAACTTCTTTGAGGTGAGGAACATCGACAAGTGAAGATGAATCGCCAGCAGCAGGAGCATTCTGCGCAGCCGCCTGAAGCGCTGCCATTTCTTTTTTGAGACTCTCGCACTCGCTCGTCTTTTTGCTGAGTGCATCTTTGACCTGCGAAAGTTCGTTAAGCGCAGATGCGGCATTGCCTGAACCGGATTTTTTAAGAAGATCCTGCAATTGTCGCACTTCAGCCGTCTTATCTTCAAGATTAGCGCGCAACTCATCAAACATAGATTCGTGCTGTTCCACGACTTTTTTCATATCGCGACAATGGCGCTGAGATTCTTCGAGGGCAGCATTGAGCGAGGTGACATTTTCTTCAAGTCGCTCGGCATTTTCACGTTCTTCACGCACGTTACACTGGGCCAAATCTAATTCGCGACGAACTTCTGATAACTGGCGTTTAAGGCTAGAGACCTGTCCTTTGAGATCATTAATTGTCGATTCGGCGTTTGACGAAGCCATTCCCTTCGATTCAAGGGATTCGCGAAGCGTAGCAATTTCAATTTCGAGCGAATTCGAACGTTCGAGCGCATCCGCAAGTTCTTTTTTGCTTTCGTTATTCTGCTCTTTTTGATGGTCAAGCTGATCTTTGAGATTCTTGATCATATCGTTGAGGCTCGTCGTAAACGAATCATTGCACTCGCAACGCTGACTGATGTCAGAGAGCTCACGATCACGGTCCTCGAGCTTCGATTTAAGAGATTTAATCTCTTCTTCGAGCGCTGCATTGTTCGCCCGGAGCGATTCATATTCACGTCCAGCAGCAGAAAGATCACCGGACGGCATAGGTTTATTTGGAGATGCAGCTGACGCAGCACCATTCATAGCGGGTGCCGCATGTTGTTGCGCAGGGTGATAAGCCGAAGACCCTGCACCACGCGTCATGCGCTTGTTGCGTCCAGAGTCAAACGCGGCTCCCCTCATGTTCTGATTTTGGTCGAACGGCCCACGACTCGTTCCCGGATCACCTTCCGTTCGATACACATCTCGCGGCCGGTCTTTTTGATCAAAGTTTTGCGGTGCAGAGGCAAAACCTTGAACAGTTGCATTTGGGGAACCCGCCGCTGCTTTTGCTACAAACCCCTGATTTTTAGGCGCATTCGCATAGGCTGCCTGTGATTGCGTATACGCTGCATTAGGCGCCTGCTGCAAACGCGGATCATAGTTGGCTGAATTGGCTTTTTGAGCATCAGCACCACCTTGGGGATACTGCTGATAGGGGGCATTTTGAGCTGCATACCCATCCATGTGGGCAATACGATCTCCTACCGAATCCAAAATCTTGATGTGGAAGTTTCCACAAAGAAGATCACTATTCGCAAACAGCTCAAGAACTTCACCTGGCTGGAGGCGCATACCATCGACTTTTGTGCCGTTCATTGGCTTGCCGTTGGGCGGATCCTGCACCAACAGCTTTCCGTCCTTATAGGTTAGCATCGCATGAACACGAGATACTGACGCATTATTTGTCTGAATACTGCACTCAGGATTGCGACCAACCATCACAACCGTATTCTGAGCACCCATCTCGACAAAGCGCTCTCGACCAGTATGATCATTATAGACAAGCTTTACCAAGAAACGTCTCCTTCTAGTAAAAGAACAGGCCGTCACCCTTTTAATGCAATTCCGCGCCCGATGTCTACTATTCTTTTTTTGCTCGATCGTTAAATAGCAACCGCTCATCATTACTTTCGCGGCCTACATCCTCATGTTCCATTCTCTTAAAAAATATCCCCCGGACCATGGACTTATAAAGATGCATAAATATTTAATACACTCTATCGTGTACTTCGCTTACAGATCGTTCACTCAAACATAAAAGGGAAAGCTTCTATGCCGTCAAATGCTTACGCACTTAGAAGCTTTCCCTGCGTCGTCTCAAAGCAGCTAGTCTTCCAATTTCCTGATGTCTGTCAAAAGACGATCCATCTCTGCGTGTACCTCTACAAGTCGCGTCTCGAGAGAAGTAATCTCTTTTTCAAGATAGTCAGGATTAAACAAATCTGCGTCATCACGATTGCTAAGGTAACGCGAAATATTCAAATTGTAGTCATTTTTTCGAATTTCTTGCAAAGAAACATTTCGAGCAAAAAGCGGAATATCCTTTCTTTCAAGGAAGGTGTTCACGATCTTCTCGATGTTCTTGTCGCTCAAAACACGTCTCGTACGCTTGCTGGGCGATACCTCACCTAACTGAGAAGCATCGATAAAGAATACATCATTCAATGGCTCACTCTGCTGATCCGCAATGATGTCGTTGAGCGTTTCACCTTTACGGAAAATGATCAGACAAACAGGCGCTGGCGTTGAATCATAAAGACGCGCAGGTAGACCAATAACACCCAAAAGATGCCCACTCTCAAGCATAATCTTACGGATCTTCGCTTCTGCCGACGTGCGGAACAAAGCACCGTAAGGCGCCACAACCATTACGATACCGCCTTTCTTCGTACATGCTGAACTGTGCATCAAAAATGCATATTCACTCTTCGCCGGAGAAGGCACACCATAGTCAAATCGATGCCACGGATCCATCTCACACGTCATGTGATGATTCAACTCGGGCGAAACCATGTTGGCATTCCAGTCTTTTCCCCAGAACGGAGGATTCACAATGACGGCATCAAACGTTTCGAATCGGTCAAGTTTACTCCCGATGACGTTGTGCGGATGCGAAAAAACATCTCCAAACCAGATCTTATGCGCATCAATACCGCGAATCGTTAGATTAATAATGCTGATCGCTCGCGTAATTTCGCTAATCTCCTGTCCAGCAATGCTACAGTTTAACTTCTGTGCTGCATACTGAAGCATCGTGCCATAACCCGAGCACGGATCATATACCGTTTTGGGATGTTCGTCCCTCGCCCCAAGAAGTTCTGCCAAAAGTTTGGCAACACAATCTGGCGTACAAGGCTCTTTTTCGCGACTTTCCCTTATATTAGAAATATTGATCGCATATTCTAAAAGTTCGATGGCGGGAAGAATCTCCTCGCGATCAAGCGATACAAAGACTTTGATCACCTGCTTTAACATACGTACAAAGCTGACGTCATCGACCATCTTAGAGTACGAGATTGGAAAGATCGAACGAATGCGGAAATTTTGATTGATCTCTATCGCACGCGCAAAACTGTCAAGCAAATCGAGCATCGACTTGTCATCACGCGCTTCGTAAACAGGCGCAAGATCCACTATTTTTAGCGTAGCTTCACAGTAATGCAAAAATATGAGACCCAAAAAACCTACGAGATAATCATCTCGCATTTTTTCCGCTAAATAATTCTTACATATACGATAAATTTCTTTGACTTTTTCTGATGATGCTGCAGCCATTTATACATTCACCTCTGTACATCCCGTTATTAACGGTTTCAAATTACATTACCTATTATTCTTCTATCTGCTGAATCGATTGCTGTAAGTAAAGATCGTTCAAACTCTTACGCAGAACAAGAAGTTTGCTTACAATTTCGTTTTCCTCGCAAGAATAATGATAAAATTCAGCAATAAGCTGCTGTTTCTTCTTGGATGGAATTGTAATTTGAAGATTGCTGAAAAAGTGTGGACGAATTGCAATCACGGAGTGTCCCGTCGTCTGTGATGCAATGTCTCGTTTTACGCCTGACGTGTTTAAATACCAAACGAGATAGCCTGGCTCCAGTGCCTTATTCTTAATTCGAATAATCGCAAAGTTCGTCGGAACGACGATTCCTTCCGCGTTCGATCCAACTTCGGCTGCCGTGAATGGTGCCGTTAGTCGCACGATAATATCCCCCTCGTGCGTTACATACTCCTCATTCAACGTGCTCGTTGCATAAAACGTCTCCAAAACAGTAGGATCTACCATCCCGTTGTCTTTGATCGATTTCATCGATAATAATGGATATCGCACAGCATTCTCATCGTGCTCTTCAGCCTTTTTTCGGGCCAAAACGAGTCCCGTCCTCACCTGCGCTATCTCAGACAGAAGCTTCACATTGTTTTCATCCAACATTATCCACTCACCTTTGTCAAAATATACACTTGATGCCAAATGACCTGCGCCATCCGCTGTATGCCAAACTGTCAGTTGGAGAATCTAACTGCAGTGGTTTAAAATATAACACATTTTTAGTATCGCGTCATATATATTTTATTTTTATATTTTATATGGCTTTTCTTCTTTTTAACCGAATATAATTCAAATCACCAACGTCGTCGACATGGTTTTTCTTATTTTACACGCACTTCGCATCGCTCGCCGCTTGCGGCGTTCGATACGCTTCGTGCGGCTGCGCCTATGCCTACGGCATACGGCTCCGCTGGCCGATGCTTTTTCGTTGCACGAAATACGCTCGGCCACCTCTCCACTTTTCCTTGAACAAAAAACCTTTCTTGACAAGTCAAATGTCTTTTATGCCTAACAAGCCCGTCGCGCAATTTAAATCATACGGTTCCCCTTTATAAGTGGCATCAAGACGTCTCATGCTCCCCTTGACTGCTTTGTACTAACTATCGATGACAACTAAATGCCACCCTATTCTCATTGACCGGGGCGTTGCGGGGTCTCCCCGCACATGGGGGAGCGGCGTATTGCCGAAAAGGGCCTTAAGCCCGCTTTCGGCAATAGACGCGTGGGGGCTTTGCCCCCTATGCAAAAAAAAAGCCCATCGCACGATGTGAATGATCTTAGAATGGCGTAACCTCGACTTTATTTCACTTTTTTATGTGTTCAATCGAAGAAACGTTAAGCCAACCTTGACCTTCACCAGGCAGACGAACCTCCACCCACTCCCCGCGCGTTTCTACAATGACTGCAGGCGTTCCAGATTGTATCGGGGCTGATGAAACATTCGCAGACCCAGCATTATCTGCCGTTTTGAGAAAGACCTCAGACATGACGACGACTTCATCGTTACGCTGATCTTGGGATACGACACTAGCAAGCATCCACAACCAGGCAATGAGCGGAAGAATAGCCAGGGGACGAAGTACACGTTTTACGGATGGTTTGTTGGGAAGGAAAAGCAACATTGCAAAAAAGAACAACAATGCAGCCGCAACACGTCGCTGATCAACCGATAAAGTTTGGTTTAAAAAGAAAAATTTCGAAGATAGATCCGTTTGTTTTTGAGTTGTTTTCACGCCCAAGAGCGAATCAAGATAACTCAGGTTTGATTTTGCATTTTCAAGCGTCGGATCGAGGAGCAGCGCGCGGCGCCAAGCGAGTGATGCAGAACCTAAATCAGCAGCATTGAAAGCAGCATTTCCCCAATCGAGACAGAGTTTTGCGTTATCCGGATAGGCTTCGCTCAGAGCACGGAACTGGTAAGCGGCACCCGAAAACTTTTCGAGGCGTTCTTTGCGATTTTCTACGGCCATTGCAGCATAGTAAGCATTCGCTGCAGCCTTCAGTTGATCTTCCAGGGACAGAGATGTCGTTTGCTGTTCAACAGATGGTGCCGGCGTTTGTGCCATCGCCCAATCCGGAGCGTAGGTAAACGCAAAAAATGAAATCAACAGCGCGAAAATAGAGGAGACCATTTTAGAATATTTCGGATTGGTATGTTCTTTAACCGCCACGCGCATTTCATTCAAAACTTTGTCAGACAAAGCTTTAGCTTTGGGATTGTAAGCCTCCGCATCCAGATCCGACAAAACTTTTTGGAAAGGTTTTTGATCGGTCTCTGTAGCTGCAGCAAAAGCAGCCAATGCATTTGCAATGCGTGCTGCAGCCTGCTTGGGATCGCTGTTTTGAGCTTCTTTGAGCGCATCCTTTAAATGACGTGCCGCATCACGTTGGGGCTTATTCTTTTCGGAGCGTTTTCGAGCCCTTCTCAAAGCGGCAGCGCCAAACAACAATAAGAAAGGCGAGGCGTAGCCGCCAATCTCGATGGCGCGAACGGTGCTTTGAGACATCGGCGACACCAAATCAGCGTCAGTTGTTGAAACACCCAATTTCAAACCAGACGACACCGTAGCAGCAGCCTGGGCATTTTCTTGGCCATCTGAAGCATTAGAATTATTATTTATATTTGCAGCAGCGAGCGCTCCTGCGGTTTTGGAGTTCAGGTCGACGTCCGCAACGCCAACTTTTTGCACAGCTGACACACTTAAGGCAATGGGTTGACTTCTTACCGTTGCATAAGTCTCACGAACTGGATCAAAATATGAAAAAGCGATTGGCGGAACTTCTTGAGCACGCGTATTGAGAACACGCACGGGCACTTTGAAACGTTTAATAATTCGACCGTTTCCAGAATCAATCGTTTCTGGAATAGGCGATTCATCCATGACTTTGTATAAAGTTTCGTTGAGTCCAGCCTTCGTTAAAGCAGGCAAAATGAGACCACTTAAATCATTCGAAGACGAAATATCAATTGTTAAAATAATCGGATCACCTGCTTGAACGATTGTTCTATCAGCAGAAACTTTAATATCATAATCCTGTCCTAACGCATTGGTAAACGAATCAGGGCGATTGTCTTCAGGAAGCTCTTTAATCGTTATTTTACGTTCTACGTCAACAGCCTTAAAGGATTTATACGCCTGTGAAGGCCAACCAAAACTGTCAAACCCCGTACCGCTTTCTAGCTCAGCAACGACGGAGGAAGGCGAAACGGTTATGTTTCCGGCTTTAAGCGACATCACCTTAAGAGGAATTCTAAAACGCGTATAACTCACGCCATTAAGCGTTGCATTATCGCGCGTATAGGTGCATGGAACCTGTCGTCCATTAATATCAAGCATCAACCCTTGAGTACGCTGTAATTTTGATGCATCTATGGGCTCTATTGCAAAATAATCGCTCATTTCGAGCATTGGAATCGTAAACGATTTCGATCGAATATCTTTTCGAAGGTACCAGTTCAAAACAACTTCAAACGACTCGCCCTTCCAAAATGAGCGTTGAGGCAACTCTAGCACAAGACGCATATCCGACGTTTCTGAGACATCGACGGCCTCAAAAGAAGCCATTTTATCATATTCTACACTTTTTACACCCTGACTGGCATTAAAAGCAGAGATCGCATACTTTCCCTTACTCCTGGGGGTAACGCTGTACCTATATACAAATTTAACTTCTTTTTTTGACGTTCTCCTGCCATTTATAATTGTAGTCATCGATGAAACACGAGGAGAAACGCCTAAAAGTTTAACATCAGCCTCTTCTTGAGTATCTCCAACTTTGTTGATTTTCAACCCTTCAATCTGAGGCTGAGGATTTTCATCAAAATCGGTTAATACAATATTTAATATGAACGGCTGACCGACATATATATCTTCAGAATCAGTGCTAAGCTGAATCGACTGAGCCACAGCAGAGGATGAGACTGTCAAAGAAATCGGAGCCGCTGCAAGGGTTAGGGCTATGAGACAATTTTTAAGTAGAGTGCGCATATGAATTATAATAAAGCCAAAGCTCAAAAATTGAGAACGGCGCCCAATTGAAGGCGCCACGCTCACATAATACATGATTTTTTAATTTTACCAGTCTTTTTCTACAGGCGCCATAGCTCCCCCAAGTTTGTCTTCCCGTTCACGACGACGATCCTGTTCGCGGGTTCGAATTTGCTGAATCTTCTTCTCAGCTTGTTCTTGGGACATTTGCTGCTCCTGTTTTTGCTGCTGATCTTGGTTTTGCTGCTGCTGATCTTGGTTTTGCTGCTGCTGATCTTGGTTTTGCTGCTGCTGAGGAGGCTGAAGCCGTTGAAGTGCATTTTGAATATGCTCAAGCGCAGATTGCTGACCTTCAAGAGCTTCCGAACGATGATTTTCTCCACTTTTGATATTTGCCTGAACCTGACGCATATCAGCTGCAGACGTTGTAAGCTCATCGGCAGCTTGTTCGTAACGTCGACTCATTTCTTCAATTTGTTGTTTTTCTTCAGCATTAGTTGCTTGCGAAAGGGATTCTTTTATCTTTTCGCTTTGTTCTCGAAGCGCATTCGCAAGCTGATCAGCCATCACTTCATGGTTATTCTGACGATCGAGAATCGGTTCAAACGGCTTAGGCTGAGGCGTCAATGCCGCAGCTGAGGCTTCCGTCATCTGATCGAGGGTTTCAGCCTGCTGCCGCCCAAGTTCTGCGACATGTTCAACGATCGTAAAGAAGAGCATACGAAGCTGTTCCAAGCTCTTCGTAGCGACTTGATTGTCTTCATCAAGTTCATCCAGAGCTTCTGCATACAAGTGCGCTTCTTCGTCGACAAATTCAGGCAGTGCAGCTATTTTTTCGCGCATCGAAGCTGTGGCGTTCAGAGCGTTTTGACGCAATATCTCCGCCTGATCAAACATTTGCTGGATCTGCTGTTTTTGTTCTTCAGATAATTCTTGCTGTCCCTGTTGCGGCTGATTTGCTTCTGCAGCAGCCACGGCCAAAAGATCCGCCAAGCGCTCCAATCGATCATTGTTTGTCGCAAGTTCTTCAGCCAAAATCGTGCGTTGTTCTTGTTTGGTTAACGCGTGTTTCTCAGCCCCAGACGATACATTAGGCATCACGCCATCCACGATTGAAGCAATCTGCCTCTGTTCGCCGTACGCAATTTCGATCAAATGTTTCAAATCCGTAAATCGTTCAGCCGCAAGAACGAGTTTCTTCAAAGCTTTATTGCCTGCTTCGGCAGCGCCTCTAACATCGTCATTCGAAATAGACTTTATAGCAGCCTGCATATACTCCGCAGCTTCATTGATAAGCGGAAGCGCACTATCGATCTGTGCAGCCTGCATTTGTAGTGCCTTTTGCTGCTGAGGATTGTTCTGCTGACTGTTTTGAAGTTGATTGTTTGCGCCCTCCGACATAGCTTTTAACATGGCACTTAACCGAACAGCTCGCACATTGACATCTTGTTGAGCATCCGACAAAAGCGGAAGGTTAAGCCAATTCGGAAGCACGACGTCTGCCTCGGGATTTTTCGCCTTAATCGCTTCGATCGCATCAGGAGACGTCAACATAAAGCGAGAGGTTGCGAGGCGAATAAAATCACTTTCGTCTTGTATAAGATGTTGAAGCGTAGCAAGCGGTTGATCAAATTGTTCACGCGCCTGCTTCAATAAATTGTAACTTTGATTGACGAGACGCCAGGCATCGTTCATCGATAGATCGCGCAACTGACTACGAGCGTGAGCCATACTCTGACGCGCCTGTTCCAAAATCGGCTCCGCCATTTTTAGCTGAAATGCGCGCATTTCGTCTTGTTGCGAACGCTGTTCTTTAGGAATAGCTTCGATTTTTGCCAAAGCATCCGACACATTTTCGGCAAGCTGGTTTGCATCCGTTAAAGCCGAGCGCTGCACCGAAGAAATATTTTTGAACCCATCCCGATACAGAAGCGGATCCACGCCATATCCTGCACTTTGCATCGACTCGCTCAACTCGCGCGTCTGATTTCGTATGTCTTGTTCTGCTTTTAGAACATCTTCAAGCTGCTTCTCTATTGTATAATATTTTTGCAGCATAATGTCGTGCACAAAAGTCATACGTTTTAATACAATTTCAAGATTCTCCCTGCATTCATCCAGGCTTGGACGCTGCCTTACCGCATCTCTAAACCAAGCGACGCTCAAACTTAAATCTTCTTCTACACTTTTGAGCGTTTCAAAATCTAAATTGTTCGGATCGCCCTTAGATTCAGCTCTTGCCGCATAAGTCCATGCCAAATTATACGAAGCAGAATAATGAAGCTCATTATCATATCCAGCAGCTGCATCACGTGCTTTAGAAAAGCCTTCGATAGCAGAATCATAGTCCTTACTCTGAATTAACAATACTCGAGCTTTATTATATATATCGCGTGGTGTAAGATTTGGATCATCAAAAACGCCCACCACATTTTCTTCAGTCTCTTCTTCAGTTGTTGTGGGAGAAACATTTAATGCACCATTTTGTGCATTTTGTGCCCAAACAGTCTGTGAACTGATCAAAACAATACTGCTAAAAATAATTTTTATGAATGTATTTTTCATGCTTTTGCTCCCGCATTACGGCGTGTTCGCCGACTGCCTTCAAGAAGCATAAATCCAGCGAGAAATACCAGGCCAAATGCGACAAACCACTGATAAAGTTCGACACGCATTTCCTTCGTTTCTTGTGCATTGACATCTTCGACCAACAGCAAAATGACACTTCGCATAATTCCGTCTAAATCCAGGACGCCTGTTGCCGCTGGAACATAAGAGCCATCTGTTTCTTTAGCGATACTTCTCAGCGTAGCACCGTCAAGTTTCGAAATAACGGTATTTCCAGCCGAATCAACGACACGTTTTTTCTGTCCAGTTTTTTTATCCAAAACGTCAATCGTTGTACCGCGTTCCGAGCCAAAACCAACCGTCACAATAACGATACCATTTTTCTTGGCCTCTTTAGCTGCCTCGATAGGATACGAGTCATGATCTTCACCGTCGCTGATGAGCAGAATGGCTTTGGGGCCTTCCTGCGGAGCCAAAAGTGTCGTAGCCTTGCGGATCGCTTCACCCAGATTCGTTCCGCCCAAAGTGACGCTTCCTGGTCCGGCGCCGTCCAGCACAAGCTTAAAAAAGCCATGATCCGCAGTCAGCGGTGACAAAACCGTCGTGCGCCCTGCAAAAGCCATCAACCCCACGCGATCTGCAGCAAAGGACGGCAACATATCTTTAATTTCAGCTTTAGCTCTCTCAAGTCGCGACGGCGAAACGTCCGTTGCAAGCATGCTCTTCGATACATCCAAAACAACATAAATGTTGGCCGATGTTCTCGATTTTTCTACAGTGCTCTCAGTAATAATTTGCGGACGCATCAGGGCAATGACGCACATGATTCCCGCCAGAGCAAAACATATCAGCTGAGCAATACGCCTCCCCAACGATGCTTGAGTCAATAAACGTGACTGCATTTCGAGCGACATAAACTGATTCAGACGCCCACGGCGATGCCATAATAATACACTGCATAGAACGACCAAACCAAATATGATCCATATAAAATGAATGCGTTCTGGATATTGAAATTGTATGTACTCCATTATCTGGACTCTCTATTAGAATTCTTTGATTCGGATTTGAGGGGGAGGTGTCCCCCTGAGCGTCTATCGCCTGCACCGAAGGCTGGGCGAGTATCTGCTAGCAGTCTTGTTACCAAAACAACGGAGGAAGAATGCTGAATGACAAAGTCTGCAATTCAAACCGCCTTCGCTTTGGCGATACGCCGCTACCCTCTCGGCCTGCGGCGCACTTACAAGTTCGTTCAGAAAAACTTTATATATCGTCAATATATAAATATCTCTCTTAAATTCTTACCACGGTATTTTGCGATAATAGGTCATTTTCAGCAAAAATCCCATTGTTGACAGTAACAATGCCAAGAACACCCACATTTCAAACTTCTCATCATAATGAAGATATCTCGTTTCGCTGATCTTTGTTTTTTCTAGCGCATCAATCTTTTCATAGATCGATTCAAGTCCTGCCCGGTCTGTCGCTCTAAAATACTCGCCGCCCGTCATATGAGCAATCTCAGTAAGCGTCTTCTCATCCAACTCAACGGGGACCTGCTGAATTGTGCTTCCAAACAACGTTTTAACGCGCATCGGAGCCGTACCATTCGTTCCAACACCGATCGTATAAACTTTGATCCCCATACTTGCGACCATCTTCGCCGCTTCAAGAGGCTCTTCAAATCCCGTATTATTCACACCATCCGTCAACAATACGATTACTTTGGATTTGGCAGGCACTTCCCTTAAGCGTTCGCCCGCCAATCCTAAAGCGTCACCTAACGCTGTCGCACTTTCGTTTCGATCTGCCATCGAAAGATCTTTAACGAGTTGCATGAGCGTGACGTGATCCAATGTCAGCGGACAATCGGTATCAGGGTACGATGCAAAACTAATCAAACCAATTGAGTCATCATAACGACCGGTAAGTGTACTGCCGTTACCCTTAACAAACTCCGTGACAACTTCTTTAACCGCCTCAAGACGATTCTGATTTTGCTTTTCCTCCGTTGCCATATCCAGTGCATCCATAGAACCGGATTTATCGACAACGAGCATCATGGCAATCCCTTCTCGATGCTCTCTAACTTCTCCGCCAGGAATGCGCGGTCCAGCCAAAGCAACACACATTGCCGCAAAGCCCAATCCAAGCAAAAGCGGCGGTATAAACGACGTTTCCGAACGAAAACTCGTTCCGCGCACCGGCCAAACTTTAAAGCTCGAAAATTTCATTCTACCTGCCGGACGCAGCATCAGAATAAATAACGGGATCGCCAGTATGGCTAGTAAAATAAGTAGTGGTTCACGATACTCGATCATGATTATGCCTATTTAGATAATATCTAACGATTATTTTTTATGTTCTTCGACAGGTTGGATCTCTACAGGACGCGTTTCTTCAACAAATTGGCGCGTACTGTTAAACATATCCTCGTTTTCTGCATTGCTTGGGTGAAAACTTGCGAATTTTACACGATCTGAACGCGTTAACAAATCGCACACACGCGCTTTTTCTGACGCATTCAGCGCATCGCTTGACTTTGCGAGCTCAAAAAACTCTTCTGTCGTCAACCGGGGAGCATGCAGTGAATATCTGCCTTCGACATAATTTCTTAAAATATCCGAGAGCGTTACATACCAATGATCAATTTCTTCATCACTATTCGGCATGCCTTTACGGCTCAGATCTTGCAATGCCTGAAGTGCAATCTCATGGGGTGGCAAAGTGAACTTAACGCGTCTTTTTCGCCAATAAAGATACCCCCCTGTACCTACGCCCCAAAGGAGCAACACGAAAAGACAAGCAATCCACCAAACCATCGACGAATCTTTATGCGCGACTTCAGGCAAAACCAGTTCATCTAATTCGTCTTTCAGCGGTTGTAACGGTTTAGCAACGGAGTCTTCTTGAAGCACAGAGGCCACTTCAAAACTGACTTCTTCCGTCAAAATTTCCTGAAGCTTTCCGCATACACTTGCTTCGGCTGTCGCTCGATCATCCACAAACTCAATTAAAAAAGACGGCAAACGAAGTTTACCACTCATCGGCAAATCCAACGCATAGACCAGCTTTTGATAATTTCTACCATCAGCTCGCTTGTCCTGACTATGCCTAAAAGATGAGATGTTAAAACGACCAAGTTGATCACCGAATTCAGGCATATCCACGCGGACCCCGTCCTCAGAATCAGCTTCTAAAGTCAAGGTCACCGGATCCCCGATGACGGGTTTTTCGGGCGTTAAGCGCACGACAACATGTACAGGCCCCAGCGTCGTCTCACGGACAATCGATGAAACCGCATTTGACGATGGTTGTTCGACCTCAGTTGGCGCTTCCAGCAAAGGTACTTCGGACTTGCAGCTGCATACAGACAGCATCACCGCCATAAAAATTGCTGTGATTCTTCCATTTCTCATTTTTTAGCCCTATCGAAGCCTTTTCTGACGTTGTTTAAAAAATGCCAAAAGCGGATCGATCAACGATCCTCGCGCATCGACTTCAATCAAATCACAACCGGAACTCATAAAAGAGGCTTTTAATTGCTCAACGCGTTGCTTAGCCTGATTTGCTGCTGCCAAACGAAATGCCTTCGTTCCTGTATCAACCTCACGGATCTCCCCCGTTTCGGCATCTTCAATCGTGAGCAAACCGACATCAACTGGAGCATACTCACGACCATCATTGACAACGACACTGATCACATCATGCTTACGCTGAAGACTTTTCAAAGCATCCAAATACCCATCATCCAAAAAATCGCTGATCAAAAAGATGACGGCACGACGGTGTAGTACCTGATGACAAAACTCCAACGCCTTTTGAATACTCGTTTGACGATCTTTTCCACGCGTTTCTGCTTTTAAGCGTGAAAACTTTGCTTTGATTGCCGCGCCAAGTTTTCGCCACCAGGACGTTTCCCCCGCGACTTCGCTCGTATCTTCACCACGTCCACGCGCCAAAACCTCACGAACAATGCGAAGCGCATGTTTTTGCCCTTTACGCGGTGGAATGTATTCGTCAACGCCATTCTGAAACAGCAAAAGACCAATGTTGTCATCGTTCTCAATGGCAGAAAACGCAAGCAAGGCACTTAATTCAGTTGCAGCTTCGCGCTTGGATCGTTCCAAACTACCAAATTCAAGACTCGGACTCACATCGACCAAAAGCAATACCGTTAACTCGCGTTCCTCAACAAAACGCTTGATATAAGGTACCCCCATGCGCGCAGAAACGTTCCAGTCGATCGTACGAATATCATCCCCGGGAACATAAGGACGAACTTCGTCAAATTCCATCCCAACGCCCTTAAATACAGACAAATATGCGCCTGCAAGTACGTCACTAACCTGACGTCCCGTACGGATCTGAATCTGCTTGACCTGTTTAATGATTTCAGGACTTAACATAGCTTATTGCATGACAATATTGTCATTTCCTCTTGTAATGAGAAGAATTACAATGGTTGTTGAATTCTAAGAACCGAATGAGTGATTGGCGATTCAATCTCTCCAATCCCCCAGGCTGCGTTTTGCGTATCTTTTTGAGACTGTACCACAAACAATTTGACCCAAGCAGACACGCAAGCATACCCCGACTACGGCACCAACAACGTATCCAAAATCATCTGAATCACATCATCAACCGTTTTACCCTGTGCTTCTGCTTCATACGAGAGAGCAATACGGTGTCTCAAAACATCCGGTGCAATCGTCTTAACATCGTGCGGAGACAAGTAATCACGTCCACTTAAAAATGCGTGTGCCTGAGCAGCTTTAATAAGATTAATGGAGGCACGCGTCGACGCCCCCATATCGATCAACGTCGAAAGCATATTCAAACCATAATCGTTCGGATGTCGCGTTGCATCGACAAGATCCACGACATATGCACGAACTTTTTCTTCAACATTGACCTTCTGTGCACACTTTTTCGCCAACAACACTTCTTCCATTGACATGATGGGGTGCGCCGTCGGTTCACTCATAGAAAGTGCCATGCGCTCAATCACCTTGATTTCATCGCTTTTGGACAAATATCCCACCAAAACTTTCATCATAAAGCGGTCTAATTGCGCTTCCGGAAGCGGGTACGTTCCTTCCTGCTCAACGGGGTTCTGCGTTGCCATAACCAAGAATGGCGCGTCCAACTTAAAACTCTCCGTGCCGATCGTGACCTGTTTTTCCTGCATCGCTTCGAGCAAAGCAGACTGCACCTTTGCAGGCGCGCGGTTAATCTCATCCGCTAAAACCAAATTGCCGAAAACAGGACCTTTCTTGATAGAAAATGTACCTTCTTTAGGGTTAAAAATTTCCGTACCAATCACGTCCGCTGGCAACATATCCGGCGTAAACTGTATTCTCGAAAAATTCGCCGACAAACAAGAGGACAACGTCCTGATCAAAAGCGTTTTGGCCAGTCCTGGTACACCTTCAACAAGAACATGTCCGCCCGTGATCAGACCGATCAACAAACGATGTACTAAAGCATCTTGACCAACCACGACTTTGCCAATTTCAGCTTTTACATCGCTAAATAACTGACCAAAATTGATATTTTCTCTTACACCAACTCTTTGTTCGTCCATTTTTTTCTCCAATAGTCTCTATTCCCCCCCGTCGCATAGGCACAACGGAAAATGCTTTTGTATCATTCCCTATTTTTGTGCCGTGCCTATCGCCTGCTGCAATACGGCACGGCCACGGGCTATTGCTTGCCGCAATACGCCCGTGTTCGCTCTGCGAGCTGCTAGCCTTACCCAGTTTTTCGGACAAGACTCAAAATTCCGGATAAATTAACTTCGACACCACCTTATAAAAGTCAATCAATACACAACACGTCCATTCAGCCCTTTGTGAAAAATTAAACAAAATATATGTTAAAATTCATTAACTTAAACAACTTTTACTAGAATTTAGATTCTACCTAGAACACAAAAAAAGGCTTTCTGTTACCAGAAAGCCTTTTTTAATGCATGCTTAAGCTCTTACTTCAAAACTAACGACTTGATCGAGTTCTCACAAAGTTTGCTGACTTCTTCTTCGTGCGACGCTTCGTACGTGCACGTCAAAACGAGCGATGACCCCGAAAGCGGCATGAAGATCTGACGCATGATGATCGAATAATTCAAAATCGTGTATTTTCCCTGAACTTCAAAAACTTCTTTCGAACCTAATTTGATCACTTTCATCGAAACAGCTTCAAAATTCTCAAAAATTGAATTGTACTGCTGCTTCAAAACATCCGTCAGCTCCTTGACTAAATCATCCGTCAAAGGAATCGGATCAGATACCGTCACTATATTCAAACTGTCTTTAAAACCCTGCGTCGGCTCATCAAGACTGCTGATATTCATAAATAGTACGTCGGTATTTCGCACATTGTAATGCTCTCGAACGTTCTCGGGCAGTTTGGACAACTCTTTTTCTGACAAATTACCAGAAACCTGAATCCATTTGGCCGGAGGCTCTATTTTAAAGTTTTCACCTTCATAAACCTCTTTTTCACCATCCTGAGCCATCGCAGTGCACGGAATGACGAACAAAAAGCACAAAAACGAAAGAAGCGCTATCAGATTGCGTTTCATTACCTTATTACCTCCAATCTCTCACAAATAATCATGGTTTAAGTCCACAACCACAATGTTTCACTTTAACGCGCAAAAGTACCGATTGTCAACTTTCCCATGTCTTAACATGCGCTTTCGCTAAATAATTCCCACACCACACAGTTTTTATTTCCCAATAATACGCAAAATACATATTTCTAAATATACCATTTGCATATTTGCATATTATTCGCATAAACGCATTTTTTCTCTCTATCGCGCATTTCATTATAGCATACTGATATTGCAAAATTTTGTGTGTATGGCACACATTTTGTTTAACACTTTTTGTGCGTTGCGAGTCGTTCCTATGACCACAACAAACTACTTGTAATACTTAACCCTCAATGAGGTTTGCCATGTCAAATAACAATCAGCACATTCAATTTGAAGCCGAAGTCCTTCCTTACCGCGAAGCCTTGCTCGGACACGCCCTCCGCTTGACTAAAAATCAGCGCGACGCCGAAGACCTCCTTCAGGATACTTTAATGCGTGCTTATCGTCACTTTGACAAATATGAAGCTGGCACCAATTGCAAAGCTTGGCTCTTCACCGTCATGACGAACGAATACATCAATCAGTATCGTCACGCTCAACATGAACGAAAATGCGTCGACTACGACGAACCCGTTTCCGAAAACCTCGCTGATTCTCGCGAACCCACTTTCGACGATTCACTCTACGTCGAAAAAAGCGAAGATTTCGGTGATGAAGTCTCCCACGCCATTCACCTCGTCCCCGACGACTTCAGAACGATCATCGTCATGGCTGACATTCAGGATCAATCTTATCGCGAAATCTCCGAAAACCTCGATATCCCCATCGGAACCGTCATGAGCCGCCTCTTCAGAGGTCGCCAGATCCTGCGCAAAAAATTGCACGATTATGCACTTAGCCTAGGCATCATTCGCGCCTAAATCCACATTCTTTTGTGGGGGAAGCCTCCCCCTGAGCGGCTATTTGCTTCGCAAATACGCCGCTACCCTCTCTCTGCTTAACCTCTATTCTTCTGCTCTTATCGAAATTATCAATTGTATTTAGGATCTAAAAATGTCTACCGAAGCCGAAGCAACGAAAAATGAGCGATTCAAAAAAGAAGTCATACCGAACATGTCTGCGCTCTACGCAATGGCTATCAAGCTCGCACACAACGAACGAGATGCTGAAGACCTTGTTCAGGACACGATGATCAAAGCTTACAACCATTTTGATAGCTTCGAAGACGGTACCAACTGCCGGGCTTGGCTTTTCCGCATCCTTACAAATACATTTATTAATAAGTATCGTCGTAAACAACGCGAAAATACTTATATCGAATCTGTGATCAACGAAAATCATTCAACAAACAAAACACTACAAAAAACGCCAGAAACAGAACTTTCTACGCTTGAAACAGAAATTAAACATTCGTTCTTCTATGGCTTGTCCGACGAAGTTTTGTCTGCCCTCAACACGATTTCAGAAGACTTTAAATCGATCGTCGTCATGGCTGACGTAGAAGATCAGTCTTACAAAGAAATCTCCGAAAAGCTTCACATTCCCATCGGAACCGTTATGAGTCGTTTGTGCCGTGCGCGACGTTTGCTCAAATCGCTTTTGAGCGAATACGCTTCAAAATGCGGGTACCATCCCAAATTCTAATGACAAACAAACACCCATAAAAAAAGCGCTGTTCTTATCGGAACAGCGCTTTTTTTGTAACTTTTCGTAGTGCATTTTGAGGGGGTAGCGGCGTATTTGCAAAGCAAATAGCCGCTCAGGGGGAGACTTCCCCCTTCTAAAACCTAGTCATCACCGCCACCACCATCACCGCCGCCGCCGGCCACGCCATCACGAGCAGCGCCGAGGTGTTTTTTGCGAGAAGCCTGATGTTGAACACGTGCACTAATGCCTTCGAGTTTCTGCGTTGGAAGCGGACCATCTATCGACCAATCCGTATCAGAGAGGGAAACGATCTTCGGCCAAAGCGAATCGTCCATTTCGGTCAAAGACAAACGCCTACACCCACGAACATCCAAAATTCGGAGCGACGCCGGAAGCGCGTTGATATCCAGCCCACGCATTGCCTCGCTGTGAGAAATATCCAACAGTTCAAGGTGTTTGCAATCTTTAAATTCAGGATGAAGTGCATCAAAACAGTAACAGCTACAAATGCGAAGAGCACGCAGCGATTCAAGCTCGGAAATGCCCGTAAGATCGTAGAAATCCGGGCAATCCTGAAAAGCAAGATCCACGAGATTAGGCAAGCGCGTCAACCCGGCAGGCAGACACTTCATTTCTAGACAATGATCAAACTTAAGCGTCTTAAGTTCTTCCATTGAAAACAGTGCTTTAGGGAGGCGTTCTTCATTGTAACCGCAGATCGTCATTGCATCGATAGCAGAAACATCGAGCAGTGCGATTAAATCGCCGAGGGACTTACGACCATCGGCGATTTCAAGCGTATACCAGAAGTCACGAGAGCTGTGGTGAAGTTCAATTCTCATCATTATTTCTTCTTCAGTTCTTCGATTTCTTTTCTCATGTCAGCGAGGATAGCGTCGATACCTTTTTCATCGAGCTGCTTAGCGTATTTTTTGCGATAGGTATCAGCGAGGCTGGCACCATCGATCAGAAGGTCATAGATTTTCCAAGAAACGACGCCGGGATGGAGAACGATTTCGAGCTCTGTTTCGACGTCTTTTTGCTGTGTAAAGCAGGAGACAGTAGCGCCTGTTTTTGTTTTCACGACGCGATCCCAATCCACCTGTTGGTTATCGTTAAAAGATTTGTCCGTGATTTTTTTGACGTACATGAGCTCGACCATTTCACGGAACGTCGCTTTGAATTCAGCCTGTTTGGCGACACTCAAAGTATCCCAACGGGAACCGAGGCTGCGCTTAGCGAGGTCATCGTAATCCGCGAGGTCATCAACGAAAGTCGTAACTTTAGCATCGCGAGCTGCCGAGGGAGCTTCTTTGTTAAGCGCCAAAGCTTCTTTATATTTTCCTTTAACAAAACCCATAGGCTCAGGAAGCTTAGACATATCTGCAACAGCTTCAACGGAAGAGGGAGCAGGAACATCTTGCGCAACTGCGAAGGGGATGTATGCCATTGCTGCAACGAATAATCCGAGAGAAATATGTGATAGTTTCATGATTAACTCCTTACGTTCGATCATTGCTAGAGTGCGCCGGTCATCAATCCGACTGAATATTTATTATACAAACAGCGTGCCAACTTACTCTAATTCATCATCAACCGTTTCAGCAAGCAGTTCTTCAATATTCGATACACCAACGACCGATTGAAGTTTAACCAAACCAACACGATAATCGTTCAGCGCATTGAGATACATGGCGCGTTGCTCAATAAAAGTCGTCAACGCACTGATCATTTTATCGACGCCGCCCGTCCCTGCTTCGTAATCCATAAATTTTTGAGTCAACAGGCGTTTAGCCGCGCGGCGCGATTTTTTTGTCAATTGAATGTTGTGATATTTAGCCGCAACTTCGTAATAAGTTTTATTAATTTCGAGTTCAATCCCCGAAATTGCAAGTTCGCGCTGTGCACTCATGCGATCAGCTTTTGCGTTTGCTTGCTGCACCTTAAAAGCTTGACCAACTGGATCGAGATTCCAGCGAAAAATAAAGCCAATGCCGAAGCCATGACCATTGTAGGAATCTTTAATATAGAAGTTGTCGCTTTCGAATTTGGGGACAGCATTACTAAATTTGTAGTAAACTTCGCCACCCAAAACGAGTTCAGGCCACCAATTTAACCATTGAATTTTGGCTTGGAGATGTGCAGCTTCGTTTGCCTTATCGAGCAATTTAAGGTCAACGCGGTTTGCACGTGCCAAGTCAAGGATAGCTTCATACGATTTAAGCCCGCGATCGTTGTCAGAGAAATCCATCTCTTCAATTTCGATGGGAAGCTCAAGACGCGTGTGCACGCTCAAGGCTTTTTCGGCATAAAGTCTTGAAGATTCAGCCTGGTCTTTCAGTCGAGAGAGGTTTGCGGAAGCGATATCGATTCGGTATTGATCCGTCGGATCAACGTCTTCGGAGCCACTATCGAGCAATTTAGTATACTCGCGTTGTATTTTTTCAACATAGCCTTCAGCTTCTTTGACAATATCCTCACTCGCGATCGCTAATTGAAGACCATAATAGGCACGTGCGACGTCATATCTGACGCTAAAAGACTCATTTTCTTCGCGTAATTTTTCAACTTCAAGTCCAATCTTCGCCAATTCATGCGTATTATAGACTTTCATTGAGGTAAAGAGCGGAATCCAAAATTCAAGAGAATTTCGGGTTGTAAAGCCCCAGGAATCCAAGAAATGGTTCCAAACGTCGTTTTCACTTTCTGTAATCTTAGAAGATTTAGGCTGAGGACCAAATTTTGAAGAAAATTCAAATTTAGGCGTCCAATAAAACTTAGCCTCATAAACCTGCGCTTGAGCAGCTTCTGTAGCATACTGCTGCGCTCTGATTTGCGGGCTATTGTTCAGTGCAAGCAAACATGCGTCCTCAAACGAAATTGGTTTTGCCTCGACCAAAGCCGCAGTACACACTGTAGCCACTGCAAGACTTGCTACGCAGATGTTACGTAATAAGTTTAGCACAAACTACCCCCCAATCTTAGACGATCTCGGAAACATCGAAACTTTTTCGATATTTGCTCGATGCAACCGATGCATAATGCCAACGACAAAGCCAAATTTTGTTTCAGCTTCGGCATCTACAACGACACCATTATCTTTTGCCTCTGGTACGCCACGAATAGAGCTTTCGATTTTATCAAAGCACGCTTCCCAAGTCTTCGTATTTGTAACGCCCTCGGAGCAATCCGCGACTTTTTTGTTGTCAAACGTCACGACAAGTGACTTTGAAACATGCAAAGTGTAGGTGTGAACATTTTGAACAGCCGCAGGTGCTGAATTATCAAGTACGGGGAGATTCAGTGACACAAGTCTCTGCTGGCGATCGCGATCCTGATCAATCTCGCGCTTAGAACGTTCTTTTTCCATCACAGGCGCAGCGACCATAAAAATGATGAGCAGAACCAACATGACGTCGACGAGCGGCGTCACATTGATATCTCCCATGACGCCACCTTTACCCGCAGTCATTGCCATAAAATACTCCAACCTCGGCTCTAAAAAGCCACAATTTTTTTAGAACAAATTCAAAATTCAAACCTTTACAAGGTCTCTTTCCTCTATACCTTTTTTCAATCAATTAGAAATCTATTTTTGTATAGAGCGTAACAATTTTGATACGCTTACAACAAACATTTTGAGCTGCAGTCGTGGGACAGCAGTGTTCTGATAGACAATATGTACTAAATCATGAACACAATCGAAACATCCACCCAAAAACAAAAAAAGCAGCGCTGCAACCATGCACAACGCTGCTTTACAAACATACTCAATGCGTTAATCAGAAAACTTATCTTTTAATTTATCAAAGAAACCTTTTTCAGGCGCAAAAGAAACGCCCTGAGATTTCGCAAACTGTTCGATAAGATCTCTTTCGTACTTATGCACATTCTTCGGAATATCCACGATAATTTCGACGATAAAATCACCTTTTTCGTTTTTCGAACCGAGCTTAGGCACACCTTTGCCGCGTAAAACGACGGTTTCCCCAGATTGGATACCAGGATTGACGGTGACTTTTTCGGTACCATTGAGCGTTTCAACCTCAATTTCACATCCTAAAATCGCCTGCGCAACATGGATGTGTTTTTCTATATAAAGGTTAATACCTTCGCGTTTGATCACCTTATGCGGCTTAACCGAAATATACACGTAGAGATCGCCCGCAGGAGCCCCTTGGGTCCCCGCTTCGCCTTCCCCTCGCAGACGTAAACGCGTGCCATCATCCACACCAGCCGGGATTTTTACAGCAACTTCGCGTTCTTCCTCTACACGCCCAGAGCCAGAACATTTGGGACACGGCTTTTCAATCATCGTTCCTGCGCCGTGACATTTGGGACAAGTCGTCTGAATCGCGAAAAATCCCTGCTGCATCTGAACCCGGCCAGCCCCACGACAGGTCGAACACGTCGTACGTTTGGATCCTTCTGCTGCACCGGAGCCTTTGCATTTTTCACAAGGTTCCATGCGCGCCACTTTAATCGTTTTGGTAACACCCTCGACGGCTTCTTTAAACGTGATCTCAACGTCCTCTCGAAGATTTTCACCTTGCTGAGGTCCACCAGAACGACCTCCGCCGCCAAACAAATCACCAAAGCCCATGCCGCCAAACAAGTCACCAAAATGACTGAAAATATCATTGATATTCCCTGCGCCAGCATAGCCACTCGATTTTAGACCGTCTTCGCCGTAACGATCATACATCTGACGCTTCTCGGCATCGCTCAGAACTTCATAAGCCTCACTGCATTCCTTAAACTTATTTTCGGCTTCTTTGTCACCGGGATTGCGGTCTGGATGATATTTCATCGCGAGTTTGCGATACGCTTTTTTGATTTCTGCTGCCTCGGCGTCTCGACTAACGCCAAGTATTTCGTAATAATCTCTTGCCATAACTCTCTCTATTCTTAGAACAGGCGCATCTCAAGGTTCACGCCACAAACGCTTTTGAATCTGTGCACGCTTAACTAAAAGACAAGTGCTTTTTAAGTTTTTTTACATCCACTATTTTAATCTACTGTCTATAGAATTTATTGAATTATATGCACATTTTTGGACACAAAACAACTACACCTTCATATTCTTCCGGATCAAGCGACGACACCTCCAAACGCGTGACATCCGCATATTGCGCACAAAAAGATGTCTCATCTTCAATCGGGAGCTCACACAAATGCGTCTTGTAGTGACACGGAATCGTTACGCGCGCTTTCAGGCGTTTCGCAATGTCAGCCGCCATCACCCCGTCTATCGAATAAAAACCACCGCAGGGAATCAAAACGACATCCACCTTTCCTAGGTCAGCAATTTGAGCATCGGTCAGGCATTCACCACAATCGCCCATGTGCAGCAGCCTTTTCCCATCGGCTTCTATCAATTTCATATCCACGGCCCCCCCAAATTTCGTCCCCCCAAACTGGTCGTGCCACACGCGATACGAGCGAATCGTGATTCCCGGAAACGCTCCCTGCTCTCTCACAACGATCGGCTCCCCCGAAATATCCTCGATATAATTATGATCCAGATGGTCATGCGTTATGACAATATAATCCGCCTTAGCCTTATAACTCGGATAATTAAAGCGTCCCTGAAATGACATTCCCTTATAAGGATCAATGATAATCACTCGCCCGTCCTTCAAAGTCAAACGAAACGTCGCATGTGCAATAAATTCAATAATCATTACAAAGTTCCTATTTTATATACATTTTTATTTGTGGGGGGGGGAAGTCTCCCCCTGAGCGGCTATTTGTCGCTACGCGACGAAATACGCCGCTACCCCCTCATTTTACAAGATAACGCTGATAACTTTGCTCTACTTGCAACCAATCCGATATATAAGTTTCATACTGCTTTTTTATTGAATGAACAAGATCTTTAAGAATCATAAAATAAAGACGAGGAAGTCCTTCTGATGAACTTATATATTCTTTAAATTCGGCTTTGAGATATTTTGCAATACAAGTTGTTGGCTGGTTACATTCGGGAGCCTCAACAATATTAAAGCCTATTCCCCAATAAAAATGATGTTTATCCTCTGTATTTTTGTAGTGTGTCAGAGTTCCAGCCGCTTTAGCGCCATCAAGCATAAGATCGTTGATCCACTTGATCCGAATCTGAGCATCCACATACTTTTGAGCAACCTGCACCAACGCAAGGGGCGCAACGTATTGTGCTGCACAAATTCCCTGAGGCGGAACAAAACCTGAATGCTCAAGTTTTATACACAAATATATATTTCCGAACGGACTATGCCATTCGCGCGTGTATTGGCCATGAAATCCCTTACCATTCAATGCTAAAAGGATAACGCTTCCATTTGGCACTGGCTTCATTGCCAATAATTCGTCGTATTGCGAAGATTCTGCAAAAGCTTCGACGCGAACCGCATCGGCCTGAAGCACATCTCTAAATTGAAGCGCAAGCGCTTCATCAAGCCCAGTTTGAACAAAACTCATAATACAAAACATATAAGCGACCTCAAACCGAAGCCGCTTATAGGCATCATTTCATGCAAAAAATCACGTTAGGCTTTGGGATAGACTAACTTTTCAACGGACCAATTCTGAATGACGTCGCTGTAAAAAGCGAGGCATTTACGAGAAAGGGCGGTATCAAGATTGATGTAATTGCCGCATTCAACAGCACTTTTACCTGGCATAGGTCCATCGTAAACAGCACCCTCAGCAACAACTTTTTTGAGCAATGTTATCGCTTGCGCATCGTTCAGTTTTGTATTGTCAAATAAGAAGTAAAACCCCGTTTGACATCCCATCGGACCGAAATAAATAATTGCGTCTTTTGCTTCGCTATTTCGGAGGAATGTCGCCAGGATGTGCTCACACGAATGCATTTCGGCATTCGAAAGCAAATCTCCCGTATTCGGCTTTTTAAAACGCATATCGTACGTCGTAACATTTCCGTCCTGACGAGACAAATACAATCCAGGCACTAAAACATTATGATCGACATTAAAACTTGCAATTCTTTCCATAACCATCCTATTTGCTCATTTCTATTGAGAACACTTCCCCGTTTTATCAACCTGAGCTCGACATGCTCGCCAAGCCTCGCTTTCGGCTTTCGTTAGATCATCCACAGAAGAACGATTAAACATTTCAAACGAGCCACAGCATTCGAGTTTTAATTCAACATTTGTATTCGTGCAAACATTATCAAACTCCAACGAATGCACACAGTTTCCCGTTGTGCCCAGACCACACGTAATCTTTTCAATATTTTCTAAGCCACAACAATCAACAAATTTGTTGTACTCTTCTATAGATTTATCACGATAAGCATCGTAAGGTCTTTCTAACATCGAAGGACAACCATAGGCCTCTTCTGTACAAGCAGAAAACATGGACATTGCTGCGGCAAACCCCGTTGTAATAGCGACTTTTTTATCAATAATTCTACGAATTATACCAAACATATCTTACCACCTTACAATATATGTTTAAACATACTCGAGAGGGTAGCGGCGTATTTGCTTGCAAATAGCCGCTCAGGTGGACACTTCCCCCACAAATTATCAATCAACCAAATGCTCGACAAATCTCATTACGACTGTATTCAAATCTTTCATCGCAGTCAAAAAGTTGAAATCATAATTATCATTGCCAAAGAGGCAATCAGAAACAGATTTTATGGCCATACATTTGACTTGATTTCGCAAGCAGACCTGAGCGACGGCGCACCCTTCCATTTCAATGAAAAGCGGATGGAAGGTGTCCCGCACAAAAGCAGCACGATCGCCGGCTTTAGCAAACCAGTCGCCGGACGCACCCACGCCGCAAAGATAGTGAATCCCCGTGGCATCCATGGCTTTTTTTGCGCGTTCAAGATCGCTCATCGGGAAATCGACGCGATTGACCGTACTGACGAGGCCAATGGGATCGCCACATCCCGTCGTATCCACATCGTGCTGTACGAACTTTTCTGCGAGCATGATAGTACCGATCTCGACATTTTCGAAGCAGCCTGCAACGCCACAGTCGATGATAAGCTCGGGATGGTAAAGCGAAATACAAAGCTGCGTCGCCATAGCAGCATTGACTTTGCCGATCCCCCCGGTCACAGCAATGACACCTTCACGTATTTTATAAAAATTCACACCAGCCACGGAATCAAGTAGCGAGACGCCCTCATTTTTTAAGAGCGAATCAATTTCTTTAGGCATGGCATAATATAGAGCAATCATCCTAACCCCCTAAAACAAAAGCGCCTCCCCAGGAAGAGAGGCGCTTTCTATTAGCAGAAAAAAACTGAAGATAAAACGGCTTGCATCAAATTACTTGATGATCTGCGTTCCGAAACCATCTGCGATCGCTTCGTAGGCGTGATCGAGCGACGTAATAATCGAACGCGCGCCGCCATTTTCGACGAATTTCATACAGGCATTGACTTTGGGCCCCATAGAACCTTTGAGGAAATCCCCACGTGCGGCGAGTTCTTTCATCTGAGCGAGGGTAACTTCGTTAACGTTGGTTTCGTCGGGCTTTTTGTAGTTAAGCTTGGCGTGATCGACGTCTGTGAGGATAAGGAAAACGTCGGCGTTAATGAGTTCAGCAAGTTTAGCACCGGCGAGGTCTTTGTCAATAACAGCAGCTGTACCTTCGAGGCCATTAGCACCTTTGACGACAGGAACACCGCCGCCACCGCTGGCAACGACGATGATACCGCAATCGATCATCTTACGGATAACTTCGATCTCAGTGTTGTCGATCGGAGCAGGGCTGGCAACAACACGACGGAAGCGTTTAGCAACTTCTTTGGGCTTAACTTCTTTGATCACCCAATCCGGTTTTTCAGCGGCCATCGCATTGGCTTCGTCTTCGGTGAAGAAGGGGCCAACAGGCTTCGTAGGATCTTTGAAACCGGGATCGTCAGCGCTGACGACAACCTGGTTGACGATAGCAGCGACAGGCGTGTTAATGCCTTCGGCGCGGAGGAGGTTACCAAGTGCCTGTTCGAACATGTAGCCGAGCTGTCCCTGCGTCATAGCGCCTGCAACGTCGAGCGGCATATCCGGTACGAGTTTTTTGCCTTCTTCCTGCTGAATGAGGAGATTGCCAACCTGAGGGCCGTTTCCGTGCGTGATGACGAGTTTGTAGCCGGCTTTGATAAGCTTAACAAGTTCACGACTCGTTTTATAGACGTTGGCAAACTGCTCTTCTGCAGTACCTTTGTCATCCGCCTGTTTGATTGCATTGCCGCCAAGGGCGACGAGAATGGTTTTGGACATGATTTCTCTCACTAATAAATTGCGCACCCCCATTGGTGCACTCAAAAACGCACAGAAGTATATCGATATTTCTCATTTTTCGAAAGAAAGAAGAGAAAAAATTGACATAACCGTGCATTATTCTCAAATTTTGTTTTTTAGCTTCTTAAAACGATCGTCAAGCGCACCCCAAAAAAGCGGCGTATCGCAAAGCGATAGCCGCTTTAAGCTGCGCGTATCGCAAAGCGATAGCGCAGCCGACCAAGCGTATTGCGCGAAGCGCAAAGCGCGTGTCCCAAATACACCAAGCATTTAAGGTACAGTTCGCCTGCGATAAAAAAACCACGCGACAACAATCGCAAGAACGATCCAGAGAAAATTAAAGCCTATCGAAAGCATTGCAAAAGTCTCAAACGATTCTAAAGAATGATGCGTCTCCGCTGCATTTACGCTTAATCTGTCAAACACTGCCCTACCGAATCTACCCACAAGCTTACTATTGATAATCACTGTAGCTGGTACAACCACGACAAGTGTCAGAAGAAATGGAACACGCTTTAAAACAGCACTTCCGGCAAAGAAAAGCGCGATGCTCGACAGCCAAGAAGCCAAGAAGTGACCTATGATCAAAAGCCATTGCGATGTCTCAATCGAAAAGAGATAATCTACAAAATCAGCGACATCAGATTCGACGCCCATAGCGCTCCAACTCAACGTCGGCCAAAACATCGTAATGAGAATAAACGCTACCAAAATAACTGCAATAAACCCGAGCGGAACGATCAGCCCATGCCACAAGTATTTCACGACAAATTTTTCAGCCTGAGACGCCGGGAGCATGATCTGCATCCACGCAGATTCGCGCTTATTGTACGATTTAAAAGCACGTGATGCCCAAAATGCCCCAGCAGATATAGCAGCGATTAACGCCAAAATGGAAACAGCGATAAACCCTCCAGCTTGCAAGACCATAATCGGCATTTCTTGCTGCTCCGTAAGACTTGGCAAAGCTTTGTAAGCCAGCAGCAAATAGATCGGAAGCATGATCGCGACATGCAAAATAGCACGCAAACCGCTTTCTTTGACCTCAATGGCAAAGAGGCTTGAAAAACGTTTAAAAGACCAAGACTGCATGATTTAGCCTCCTAGAGTACACCGGCAATCGCTGCGCTGAACAGAATTTCTAGATCGAGATGTGGGTCTGGATCATCGCCAGCCGTCCTTCTTTTAACGCCGTAACGATGCAATCCGGCATCCTCATAATAAATGCCTTCCTCATTGCGATCGAGTTCACCAAAGTGATACGTACTTAATAAGTCTTGCACTGTTGCATTTAATACAACTTTTTTATCATTTACAACGAGTACAGCATCAATCAATTCTTCGAGATCGCGTACCTGATGCGTTGAAATAATGATCACCCGATTCGGACGAGCAGCCTTTTCGAGACAAGCTCTAAACATGCGTTTGCTAGGGATGTCGAGACCATTCGTGGGTTCATCGAGCAAAAGTATGCGCGTATTTACAGCGAGTGCAAAGGAAATGAGAGCTTTTTTACGCTGTCCTTGACTCATGCGTGCGATGTGCTGAGAGACATCGATTTCAAAAGTACGCAAGTAAGTCTCGAGTTCCACAAGAGAAAAATTCGGATAAAATGATCCATATATTTTGGCAAACTGCTGGATACTAATATCAGGAAAGACCATGTCTTCCGGAATAATAAAGATGTCTTTGAGCATTTCGGGCTTACGATCCCACGGCTTAAAACCGAGCGTCGTAATTGATCCTTTTTTGACTTTGTTTACACCTGAGATCAATCGAAACAAGGTGCTTTTGCCCACGCCGTTTTTGCCCAGAAGACCATAAATATGGCCAGTTTGAATGGTCAAATTAAGATCTTCGAAGACGCTTTTCGAAGATCCAGAATAAGAAAAACTAAGATGCTGTATATCAATCATAATCTTTCCGTCTTGTTCCAAATATTATCTATTATGACTGTTAATAAAGGCTATCAACAATCGTCAACAGCCAGACTTATTGTGCAAAGCCTAGCATCACCTTACAAGTTTTCACAAACAAATGCGCGCTGTGACTAGCAAATGCGACCCTTATGCACCAAAGAAATTCATTGTCATTCAGCACACGTATTCGTTAATCGTTATATCCGCGTCCATAAATGTTTGTTTGGCCCGTTCCCATCGTATCGTCGACAAAGAGAACGACATGTCGGCCATCCCCTGCACATCCAATTGCAGCTTCCGTCTGTGAACCGTGCTCAAGGTAATTAACTTTAGAAAGTTCACAGAGGTGGCCATTGGGTTCAATGGCTTGTCGATAGATTTCATTTCCGACAGATTCATTCTGCTCTGACGACCAAACTACCATCACACGATTATTATCCGCGACACAGATGCCCGGAGTATTGACGAATTCTGTTGTGCTGGAAAGCGACGTTGCCGCAAGCGTCTGTTTGCCTGAAGCATCAAATCCGCGCACGTAAGCAGCATGTTCCGTGTCCGAATCATTAGCCCATACGATGTAAAAATTGCCTGAAGCATTCATACTAATACCAGGAACTCGGTTTTGTCCCGTGGTATTCGTACTGACCTTGAACAGTGGCAGGTTTTGTCGAGCATCCGCCATAAATCCTCGCGCCGAAATATGTGACGCATCGTTACCATCATTTTCTTGCCAAACCACGACAAAATGCCCATCGCCTGCAACCGCAACATCGGGATGCGTTCGATTGACAGTACCCGGCTCAGCAACAACTCGCTCTGAAAACGCTTCCCTACCATCGGCTTTAAATCCGCGCATGTGGATCTGAGAACCATACTGACTCTCAGATTCATCATGCCAAACGACAACAAAATCACCAGAAGCATTCATTCCAATCGAAGCCTGTTTTTGCTGACCAATCTTCGTTTTGTTGACTTGAGTCTCAGCAAACCGTTCCTTCCCCTTGGCATCAAATCCGCGCATGTAAATTTCATAATTGTCGTCACCATCTTCGTCCCCCTCCCAGACAACAACGAAATTCCCAGACTTATCCATAGCGACGGCAGGATTCTTTTGATGGCCCCGTTGACTTGTATTCACGGTAAACTGATCCGTCTCCTTACATCCGCCTGCACAAAAAACGCGCGCTTCCACATTGAAATCCTTGTCATCATCACTCCACACGGCGACATAGGATCCCGTCGTTCGATTGACAGCGATCGCAGGCGCAAACTGATTGCCAGTTTCTCTGTTATTGATAGTATTTATAGTAAAGGCATAATTATGATTTACAGTATACTTATAATCAATGGGTTTTGAAAAATCGAATGTCATCGAATACTGATGATCTGCCTGTGTCGATTGACTATCATAATTTTTTGTACAGTACATTCTGGTACAGGCCTTAGTTTTTTCGTCAACCGTCCTGACAAGCTTGCTTTCGACATTGCTATCAAGTGAACCATCCGCTTTTTTCTTATTAATGGGATTAATTTTGAGTAAACGAAGCCAACTATTGCCGCCATCGGTCTGATGATCACATCTTCCAGAACTTGGGCATTTCGTCTCGTATGGTTCAGCCTGATAATCAACCAGCAACTCGTGAATCGTGTTGCCATTGTACCCCGTCGTTACACGGTGTTCTGCATCATGATTATGACCACAAGCCACCATGATGACATTAGAATGTCGAGCCGCTAGTTCATGATATACTTCGACACCATTCGCACCGTTAGGAACCTCGTAGTACATAGACTTAATCTGACTATCATACCCCTCATCGCCATTGTTCGATGAATCATAGTCCAAAAGTGCGTGCGTCGTTATAATAACGTACCTGTCCCTGAGTTCTGTTTGAATCAGATTGTCTGCCCAACACAAAACTTCCTTTCTGGGCCTAAATTCTAGCGCAATCACAGCAAATTTCATGCGCCCCACTTCAAAAGTGGCATACATATTGTGAAGATAGTGAAACCCATGAAACCAGCTCGAATCTGCGAACCCAGTTTGGATATAATTATCATTAAAATAGCTTGAAAACTGCGCTTTCGAGCGTCCATACATCCACGTTCCGTCTGGCGCTTTTTTATAATCATGATTTCCAGTCGAAACAGAATAAGGTATGCCGGCTGCCGCTAAGACATCGTGGGCTTCGATCGCTTTAGGGAACTGACTTGCGTCGTCATTATCATTGATCACATCGCCCATATGCATGATAAATTTTATGTTTTCTTTTTCTTTATTATCACGCAACCACTCTGTCTGATTCTTATAAATGCCACGATTCGTACGCACATAATTTTGCGTATCTGGCATAATAACCAGCGTAAACGGCTCACATTCATCCCCGCATGCATACTCGCACTTCGGCTCGGACTCGCTATAACACTGTTGACCAAACGCGCAGGGTTCAACCTCCCAATCCGTACATCCATATTCCTGCATCTCACACTTCACAATTGAGGCACCATCACACTTCTTCTCCCCCAACTTACAAGCATCGGTGCATCCCGTGGCGCATTGCAGTGTTTTTTTATTGCAGTACGCTTGGCTGCCACACGTTTGCTCTGTAATCCACTGTGCACAGCCATTTTCATCCGCATGACAAACTTCGATCACATTCCCAGTGCCACAACGCCTATCTGCCTCAGGACATGTTTCAGAACAACTTTCACAACGCAATTGTGTCTTGTCACAGTGAGCGTTTGAATCAGCGCAATTCTCGACTTTGCTCCAGTCCAAACAGCCATCTTCGCGCTTCTGACATTGGTACAAAACATCGTTGTCGCACCTTTTAGCTTGATTATCACACTTATCTACGCATTGGGGCGGTTCGTCGCAATGACCGTCTGCGCAATCGCTCGGGGCATCGCAATGACCGTCTGCGCAATCGCTCGGGGCGTCGCAATGACCGTCTGCGCAATCGCTCGGGGCGTCGCAATGACCGTCTGCACAATCGCTCGGGGCGTCGCAATGACCGTCTGCGCAACCAGGTCTATTTTCAGGTTCGTATCCACCACGGTCGCTGGTTGAATCATCACCGCATGCCATCACAAACAAGGATGAAGCGATACTTGCCACAACAATCTTCGATTTCATGTTTCCATCCTTAACGCGTTTAGGAGATAAATTTTTGATGAAAACTCCATAATTTTAAAAATTTTCTTTATAAAACAGAATATTCAAATAGATATATTAAATTTTATTCTCATCCTTGTGAGGGGGAAGTCTCCCCCTGAGCGGCTATTGCGTCCGATAGATCAATCGTTGATTGAAACTCTCCAGCGAACGCAGAATATACGGTCATCTGGCCGCAATACGCCGCTACCCTCTCAGGCTGACTAGACACAGAATCCTTCCGCAACACCGTCAATTGTCTATCTGTATGTTAACGTAACAAAAATCAACCTAATGTGCACGATAAAATACCGCGTTTTAAGCCACATCTAAAGAAATGTGATAGAGAAGATTGTTGATGATAGATAATGTGTCCTTTGGAACACTTTTGACCGCATGACCCAAATGATGACGCAATACCGACAGATTCTAACCTTATCCCTTGTCCTTGGGGGACTGTTCACGACAGCCTGTGAACGAGAACTAAGCGGCAGAGACCAACCGCTTAGGCCTCTGGTCTACACAGAGCTTCCGCCGAGTGAAACGCCCGAAGAGGCCCCCTCGGCGCCCAAAGTTGTTAATATTTCACCTGAAGATCTAGGATATTCGCTTTTTCATGCGCTTGTAGATCACAATCGAAGTGCGTATGAATCGATGTTTGTTAGCGGAGAAGCCCTACAAACGCTTATCCACATGAAAGCCGATCCTGCAGCAGCAGAGAGTGCAAGGATCCTTAAAGCAAGCGAACTTTTATGGACGTTATTTTCGCCTGTCCTTGACGCAGAAGAGCCTCTAGGTAGCCTTTCAGGGAAACTTAAACTTGCTGAATTTCGAGTCGGCAAAGGCCGAAATCTCGCAGGTAAGGTTGCTACGCCAGAAGATGACGAAATTGTACAGCACTGGGGCAACGAGCTTCGTATCGAACTTACCAGCAGCGAAAAAGTTTTTGTGATACGCGTTCCCAAGATTGTCAAAACAGCCTTAGGCTGGCGTATCGCGCAACCCATCGAAATGGATCCAACGCTTCGCATCTATCTCGAAACGGGCATGTATTTAAAAGGGGATCTTATCACGAGCGAGCATTACCCATTTCCGCTGGAGGTAGGCAATTTTTGGAAATACCGCGTCGATCAACCGGAACGTGTCAAACCGACACTCGAATCAGACGAGGAAAACGCCAAACAACCCAAAGAAACGACTGTTACTGAAATGATCACGTCGATCACACGCCACAATGGTTATTGGATCGTCGCATTTGAAGAAACGACCGTTGATCCTGGCAGCACCATTCTAGACGGTGCTGAAATCAAAAAGTACAGCTGGCTCGTCACGCCACGCATGATCTTTCCTTGTATGCGCGATTGCCGAAATAATGCTGACAACATCAACTATCTTTTGGGGTATATCTCACGTCAGACGCCATTGTTCGTTTTTCCGCTGGAAGTTGGGAACCGCTGGACTACTGCTGGACGCCGCGAAAACTACAACCGCTACGAAGTCAAACGAAAGCTCGACGAAACACTTGTCACACCCAGCGGATCGTTTACCACGGTTTTAGACATCTTTGGCTCTATCGAAGAGGGACGAGAAAATCGACTATTTACGCCAGGCATTGGCGTTGTACAACGCACCGTAAGAAGCGGTGTCGGACAAAAAACAGAAGTTCTTATTAAATATCGTTTAATCTAAACCACTTGTCCCCAAATGTCAGAGGAGGCGTATTGACCAACTTTGGTCAATAGCCTCCTCCAAAGCGCGTATTGCAAAGCAATAGCGCTTTTTTCCACCATATACGATTTATGATTCATCGCAGACATAGAAACTTTACATCTTAATAGAGTCTGGTAATACTTCGTTTGTGCATTTGCATGGAACTACGAGGAGTGTTTATATAAATGTTTAAACAGAATCTTTTTATTATATTATCAGGAATTATTGCCGGTGCAGCCATCTTTGGTTGGATGAGACCGTGTGAAGAAAATGCGGAAAGTAATACGCCTGCAGTTTTAACCACAACGGCTATCACCGAAGATGGTACAACAGTTTCTCCGCTGGATGCATCTGAAGCCACATCGGTTTTTGTTTCTTCGCACAACGCGATGATCCAAGCGCTGGCCTCAGCTGCTGTTCAGTCACATCTCGATGAACTTACGCAAGGCACCAAGCGCGTTCCTAAGCTCAAACTCGTCTCTCCCGATACAGCACCCACGGGAAAAGTAGAATACATTGAAGTTCCAGCTGACCAGATCGCACAAAAAGCACTCGATGTATTGCGCAACACAAAAGATCTACAAACAGCAAGTGCTATCGCTATTTTTAATGCTGCTGATGGCAAATTAATTGCCGAGACCGATGGCGCACAAGCCCAAGCTCTCATTGATGCCGTTAAAGCGCAACCCCTCAAAAGTGGCTTTCAACTTCAATCCAGTGATTCTGGCGTTCTTCTGTGGAACTGGAAATGCATGAATGAGGCAGGCAATCTTTGCGTTGCAGCCGCCCAGACGAATCGCTTAAAGATCGATGGGGCAACTGCTTGCCGTTCAGCTTCGAGCGCAACACGCATTCTCTGTAATGACGGTGTCAGCGTTGATGGCTCACAACTCTTCGAAGCTAGCGATTGTGAAAATATTTCGCTTCCTAGTATTTTCGACATTTCGACTGAGCTCTTGAAAGCCGAAAATTCGTCGGGCATTCTCAACCAATGGAATTATGCCAAAGCGTCGCTTAGTGAAAACTGCACGCTAATCTCTGCAGAGCAAATAACTTCTGTAGTTCAGGAAAATGTTACTGTTTCTGAAGCGCCAACCGAGGTATCTGGCACAAAACCAAAAATTCTGCCTGTTGGAATCGCAGCCGTCGGTTCAGCACTCTTGATCATCCTTCTCGGCTTTGCTTGTACGAGACGCAAAGAAGAAAAAAGTGCTGTCACAGAAAGCAAGACGACTTCTTCGCTTCCTAATGATGAAGAAATTAAAAAGCTTCAAGCGAATCTAACAGCCAAAGACAGCGAGCTTCATAAGCTCCAAGAACAAGTCAAAACACAAGAGCAAGCCAAAAATGCGCTTGATCGCGATTATGCAGCCCTCAAAAGCAAAGCCTCTCAGCTCGAAGATCAGCTCAACTACGCTCGAAAAATGCACCAGTCGCACTCGCTTACGATTGAAACTCTTGAAGCAGAAAACGAGCAGCTAAAAGACAAATTGGCCTCGAACGACAGAGTCAACCATACGCAAGTTCAGATCGTTCCCCAAACATCGCAAACAGTACCCGTGCTTTCAAGCGCTGCTTTTGAAGATATTTCGGAAAAACGCAGTGTTGCTTCGACACGCCCGCTGCCCGATATGACGCCAGCTCGCGCGGAGGCGCTTAACAACCTATCTCTTAACGAAGAAGCACCTTCTTCGACAGCTTCTAAGCCCGACGATCCATCCAGTGAAGAAGAGTTGTTCCCTGACGATGTTTGGGATGAAATCGCCTCTAGTTTTGATGCCATTCTCGTTGACAAAAGTAAGGTCTCAACCCCGAACAACGCAGTTACAAACGATTTGACAGCGGCTGCTTCTGCTGCACAAAGTAATGGCCCCGCAGCGTTGAACAAACCGGCCTCGAAAATCGCACAAGCACTCGAACTCTCCGATCTTGATCTACTTGAAAATGAAGAAGATAAAGCCAATGCTTCGTTGTTTGGCATGACGGCTTTCCTCAATGGCAACTTGAACAACAATCGCGCCACTAAAAAAGATGCGAGCCAAAATCCTGCTACAACGACCTCTCACGGACTGGGCCCAGTGCCGAGTCAGCCGTTAATAAAACCCGCACCCAAAGCCCCCTCATTATCCTCAGTTCAACCAATCGATACACTCAAACGCATTCCAAGTTTGGCGAGCCACTCAGATACGCACAGCACCGACAATAGAGCCGCTAGCGATAATTCTTTCAAACCGTCGCCCTCGTGGACTGGCAAAAAAGCCGGCGAAACACCTTCCAAAACAGATGCAGGAGCAATTTCTCAGGAATTGGTCAATGCACTTCAGCGACGTGCCAAAGACGTTTCGCAGCTCAATGCCGCCATCCCTCACGATGATTCTGGCTCTCTCACAACAAAATCTGGAGCACTCGATTTTAGCAGAACGATGTCCAAATCCGGTGCTTTCAGTGTGACGGGGTCACGCGCTGCTATTCGTATTAATTCTGACACCGAATACTTCAAAGTATTATACGTGAACTACATGGAAAGCCTGCGCCAACATGGTGAAAATACAACCAAATTTACACTTGAACAGTTTATTAGTCGCATGGCTAAAGAAAAAGAAACACTTATTAAAAAGTATCAGTGTAAAGATATCCGTTTTAATATTGTAGAAAAGAATGGTAAGACGAGCCTAAAGGCGATACCACTTAGATAATTAACATCTATATCTATATATCAAAGTATATATCAAAGCGCTCTTTTATGAGCGCTTTTTTTGTAATATACGATTTTATATATTTATATATTGAGGGGGAAGTCTCCCCCTGAGCTGCTATTGCCTTCGGTTTTACAAAATACGACTTTTGGGGAACGCAGCCCAACCGTTCAAGCGACGAAACAACGCTTAGTACACAGGCAATACGCAGCTACCCTCTCTTCGCCTCAGCAAAAAAGCGTGAAACCAAACACACTCATAAACATAAGCGCATCTTAGTATTATGCTTTGCCTCGGCGATCGACAGTAATATGAATAGATACAATGAAAGAAATTTATTTTTCGTCTAACTCGCTTTTGGGCGAATCATTTTCAGCAGAATCGCGCTCCGTAGGCTCATGAGAAGTTATCGCAACCTGCCTAGACGCATCCCAATGAAGCCAAGCTAGGTATTCTATATTGCCTTTTTTTGCGCCAGGTAACGTACTATCAGCTCCGTCGATGAGTTCGAAGCCAAAATTCTTAGCAGTTTCGATAACGCGCTCAATCGCCTGTGTTCGTACTTGTTTGTCACGCACGACACCGCCCGAACCGATCTGATCTTTGCCAACTTCAAACTGAGGTTTGATCAACATGACGCAATCTGCTTGTGGCGCAAGATGGGCTTTAAGCGGTTCGAGAATTTTTTCGAGCGAAATAAAAGACAGATCAGCAACGACAATCTCGATAGGATCTGCAAAAAAACCAGGTTCACAATAACGAAAATTCGTTCTTTCGATATTAACGACGCGAGGATCTTCGCGCAACTTCCAAGCGAGCTGCCCGTAACCGACGTCGACAGCATACACCCGAGCCACTCCACGCTGAAGGAGACAATCTGTAAAACCGCCCGTCGAAGCGCCGATATCAAGACCAATCTTACCTTCTAGTTTAAGATCTACAAAACGGTTCAGCGCGCCTTCGAGCTTAAAGCCACCTCTCGAAACGTATTTGCCAGGCAAACCAATGACTTCAACTTCGGCATCTAAACGCGTTGGCGTCCCAGCTTTATCCACTTTTTTTCCATTGACGATGACTTTGCCAGCCATGATCATGGAGCGAGCCTGACTTTTATTTTCTATAATACCGTGATTGACGAGCCAATCATCGAGGCGAATTTTTTCTATCATAGGATTTATTATTCACAAAAAAACGCCCAAAACAGAGTTTAAGGCGCTGTAAAACAGTACAAAGCATCCAATTGTTTATTTGTTTTGCGGCTGAACAACGCCCAGATTCTGAACACTCTGCCTATACAATTCGAGATCTGCAGGGGTTTGCGCGAGTCTATCCTGAATCTCGAGATCAAGGTTAACGAGTTTTTGCGTGATATCGTTCAAGTCATCAAGCCTCTGGTCAATCATACGAACTTTTTGTTCTTTTCCCATTTTATCGCAAGCGACACGTGCATCATTGAGCTTCGCACGATTGGCCGCAGAAAAAGCATTGAGTTCTTCGACGAGCTTATGCGGATCATCGATATTAGTACGCATAATGTACTCTATCGAAGCATAGGCATCATAAATTGTATCAATTGGGCTTGGGCTGCATGCAGAAAACATCCCAGCGGCAATTACAAGCAGAGCAAATTGAATAATGATGTATTTAAAGCGACGAATCATAGCAAGAAGTGCGCGCAAAACGCAAAAAGGAGGGAGAACGACATGGATTCATTTGAGCAAGGTGCGCCAATACAGCCTTGAACACCAGCTCAAATGACTACACTATGCCTGGATTACAAAAGTCCGGGCTGACGTTTTTTGTCGCCGCCCTTTCCACCAGATTTTCCACCACCAATAAAGACAGATCCACCAGAATTAGAGCTTCCTGAAGACCCGCCTGTTGCTTTTGATTTTTTCTTTTCAAGCTTTACCGCAATCGTTTTTTCGGCACCGCCGTCAACGGAAAAACTCTCTTCGAAAGGATTATACCCCTCAGCAGAAACAACGATCTTGTGTGTCCCTGGCGTAATTCGCTGAGACACAATATCCGCATCGACGGTATTCTCGTCGAGTACTGTCATAAAACTGACTCCACTCAACGCGCTATAATCTAATTTGATGAGCGCGATATGCATCAAGTCATCCAAGGCTTTTTGCGCATGCTCATTATTTTTGTCAGAAGAAAGGATCTGCTCATAGAGCGCCCGAGCTTCATCGAGTTGATCATTTTTTAAAAGATTATCAGCTTTTAGATTATTTTTTTCGCATTCTATGCGATTTTGGAGAGATGCGATTCTCGTATCAACGGCCACGCCGGTTTCTCGATCTTTTTTATTTTTAAACATGTCGAGAAGATTTTGAGCCTGATCTAAGGAACCCTCATCAATAGAAGATTCGATCTGAGCAAAGTAGTTATCGGAATCATCGCTGTTCTTTGCTTGATCTGAGGAAGTTGCATCTTCGGAGACTGAAGCTACCTGCGGTTTTTCACCATCTGAGGCATGTCCAAAGTAGATCATTATGCCTAATATGCCGAGAGCGACAACAACGAGGAACCCAATAATAACGAAGAAGCGCGCATCTGATTTTGCAGCTGGCTTGAGGGGAGCAACATTGGGCTGAACAAGCGCATTACCTTGTGCAAGTTGAGCATTTTGATTGCCAGTCACATGAGAAGGGTCTTTGTCAGCATCAGCATTAATCGCAAATTTTGGCTGAGCGGAGGCGTTCCCTGGCTGCATATCAACCGAGAGATGTGCAGAAGCTGGACGAGCATCAGGAGAGATAGCGTGTGTTTCGCCTTCTTCTGCCATACGACGTTTGTCCATCATGCCAAGATTGACGGAACTAAAACTTTTACTGAGCTGAGGCGCCTCTAGCGCTTCGGAAATAGCATCTAAGAAAGCGCTTGCCGTTTGTGGACGCTTGTTTGGATCTTTAGACAAAGCCTGTTCGATCACGCGGCAAAGCGTATCGGGAACTTCCTGGTCATGTTTGAGCAAGCCGGAGAGCGGTGCAGGCTGTTCATTGACATGTTTATACAGAATAATGTTGTCATTTGGCCCGACAAAAGGTTTTTTGCCTGCGAGCATCTGATAGAACATGACACCCAAGGCATAGACGTCCGTACGGGCATCAGAGAGCCCCTGAAGGATTTGTTCAGGGGCCATATACGAAGCGCTGCCGACGAGTTGTTGCTCTTTGGTAACGTCTTCTTGCCCCTGAGCGAGTTTTGCGAGACCGAAGTCGAGAATTTTAACGAAGTTTGGCTGTCCCTCGAGTTCGCACAGCATAATATTTGCAGGCTTAATGTCTCGATGGATCAATCCAAGTTTGTGCGCCTCGCCAATACCTTTAAGGATTTGTACAGCAATCGTAATAAAGCTATCGATATGAAGCGGACTTTCTCTTTTAATGTATTTGCTAAGCGTTTCACCCTGAGCGTATTCCATAACGATGTAAGCGAGGTCTTCGTCGCGACCATAATCAAAAATCGTTACGATATTGGGGTGTTGAAGCCGACTGAGGCCTCTTGCTTCACGTTCGAAACGGACAACAGCACTTTCGTCGTCAATGAGTGCGGGGTTTAAGACCTTAATGCAAACATCGCGATTCAAGTTTGTTTGCTGGGCAAGGTAAACGACACCCATACCACCTTTACCTACACGGCGCAGGACGAGGTAGCGATCTGAGATTTTTTCACCTTCCAATTCTTCGACGTTATGGTGTTTTCTTTTGATTGGTGCTGGTATACCGCGATCGCGGCTAACAGGTGGGGGCGGCATCATTGGAGGAGCCGCTTGCGGTTTACTTGGTGGCACGGGTGCGTTATCCATCGTATCTCCCAATATTTCGTCGACATTTGACAGGCATTCTGTAGCAATTGTCGTTTTATCTTCATCTTCGTCAACAACGCCCATCTGCATATTCATATCCTGATAGACCTCAAAACATCGGTGGTTCCATTGTCGGAACCAGTCACTCGTCTTAAATTAAGCGGATTGCGTCCTTGTGGCAAGTAACATTTGTATTCTAACGGACACGATCATAGCGTCATGGCAATTTTTCCAGCACAACTTTGTCAAAAGAGCCTTTCAATCGCTTATGTGGCGCCGCAGGCAGAGGGGGTAGCGGCGTATCACCTTCGCCATACGTATCATCATGCAAAAGCGAACTGTCAACGACACGTTTTTGCGAAGTGCAAAGCGATTGTGGCCAAAGGCGAAGGTAATAGACGCTCAGGGGGAGACATCCTCCTCCCCATCCAAGTCAAAACGAGCGCAGACAATCCAATCAAGGATAACCAGAAGGCTTCACTACTCGCGAATGTAGAGCATGTATGGCGCGTCGTCCGTCGGTTCAAACAAGCGTAGTTCGTCATTTTCGAGCGAAAAATAAACGGGCCACTCAACATCATCATCGGCATGAAACAACGTCAAAAGCGGACGATTTACGCGCTCTGCGATTGAGATCTCATAACGCCCAGCATCTAAGGTTTCAATCCGGCCGTTCGACAATTGACGTTTCAAAACATACGATCCGTCTTCGTTCCAAACGCCAATTGTGCCAGCACGAGAACCGCTACCCTGCCAAGAACTTTTGACAAGCGCTTGTTTCAAAGCAGCAACATCCCAAATCTTTTTACTTTCGTTCATTTCATTCATATAAGATAAAGCAGACTCTAAGCACGTGTAGTACACGTCACTTGACGCAGAATCCTTCCCTACGAGATGCGCAGCGAAGATCTCAGCGCAAACTTCATTTTGGCTTAAAAAAGCCATATAGGCGTCAAAAGCGTCATCGTACTCAGGCGTCTCAACGCACCCATTCATTGTAAATAATCCACACAAACAACACAATGCACACCAAACATAAAAAACGGCAGACTTCATGGCTTTCTCCTGTTTTACCAGGAACCCCCGTGGTTCCTATACAGTAGTGCCATCGAAAATCGTTTCGTGACGTTTTTAAGTGCTTTTTTTTTTAAGTTTTTGATTTTGTTTCAAAGATGAAAATTGCCCTCAAGAGTTTCCTCATTATTTTCCTTGTATGTTTGGCCTGTTCTTCCCCCAAAGAAAAAAGTTCTCTGCCGCAATCTCCGCGTCTCGTTGCCCTAACGCCCTCACTTGCGAGCAGCGTATTTGCAGTCGATCCCCAAGCAAACCTCGTTGCAGCCAGTGTTTATACGACATGGCCAGAAGCCGCAGCACTTGTTGCCACCCTGCCGATGCCTGCTAGCCTTGAGCGCATTGTTCGTCTCCAGCCAGATCTAGTACTTTTGCATCCCAGTGACCTTCAACTCAAAGGAAAATTAGAAAAGCTCCACATCCCCACATTAACCCACGAAATGGATACGCTTGCGGATATCGAAACCACGCTGATCGACATTGGCCAAACCATTGGCAAAGCAGAAGCCGGCGTTAAGGCGGCAGAACATCTTAAACAGGCACTCGACGATGCACTCCCCCAAGACCTTCCCCAAGAGCGCATCTCGTTTCTATTTATAATAGATGTATTAGATGCTCGCATGCAGCAACTTTACATTGCGCAGAATCACGCTTTTTTAGCCGAACTCTCAGCACGCTGTGGTGGTGATGCTTTGAGTACAGGCACCTCAAATTGGGCACAAATCAGTGCAGAAACGCTGATCCGTTTAAATCCGGAGAACATCATCTTTCTGACCCCTGGTGTAGATTCCCCCGAAAAGCGGAGTACACGTTTTGAAATGATGTACCCCAATATCAAGGCTGTTCAAACCCACCACATTGTTTTTTTGTCAGATCCAGCGCTCAGCGTACCAGACACGAGACTTCCGCATACACAAAGCATTTTATGCGATGCCATTCAGACGTTACGTGACACGCCATGATCCATTTGGGACAACATTCCCCCACGGCATAGTCATTCCCTTAGCGTTCCCCATCCAAAGTGGGGAAATTCCCCACGCATCCCCACGCGCACCTTCAATTTTTTCCCCACTCATCCCCACCGTACCACACTTATAAATTTAGCTTATTTTTTTAGTCATTTTTTACAAATAGCTAAATTTAGTTATAAACAATCTTTATTTTGCGTAATTTTAAACACAAAGGTGTCCATTTAGCGTGCAAACACCCCAACGTCTTTCACGATTTTGTTGATTCTCTGATCTCGGCCTCCGAACAACACGATCGAAAAAAAACTTTGGGTACTCATGTCAACAAATGTTAAATATTCAAATCAATCAAACAAAATTTGAATCATATTTCAAACATAAAGCGACCAAAAGAATTTTGATTTATCTATAAAGAACCTCAAAAATTTGAACCGTACAAATTAATTCAAATTAGTCTTTGACATGTGGTGGGGATAAAGCCATAAGGAGTGGGGAAAAGTGGGGAAAATTCCCATTTTCGACCTAATCATGATGAGGCAGCGTTTTGAGTCACATATTCCGAGGCACATACGAGCACACGCTTGATTCCAAAGGGCGCGTGGCCGTACCCAAAAAATTCCGAGAGGGATTGTTGGGAGCGCGGGAGGACTATACCGGCGAAGAGCTCATCGTGACATTTGGCTTGTCAGGCCAGCTGTTCATATTTTCGAGTGAAGACTTTGACGATTTGAGCCAACGCTATTTTGCCCTTCCGGGCGAAGATGCTGACTTGCTCGATCGATTTTTCGGAGCCTCTGCGCGTGAATGCCAGCTGGATGGTCAAGGACGAATCCTGATCACGCCCCAGCAAAAAGCCTTTGCAGGACTCGACAAAGACGTCGTTTGGGTAGGTCAACGAGGCCACGTCGAGCTCTGGAGTGCCTCTCGGTGGAACGATGCATTCACAGCTGTTCAACAAGGTGTTTTTGTGGCAACGAGCGAAAGACTCAAAGAAGCTTACAGTCGCATTAATTTCAATTAATCATCCTTTGATGATAGTTATTCTTATGCTGGATGTCATTTTTATACCTAACTAAGAATAGTAGTATCTAAATTATTCTTAACTTGTAATAAACACATCGAAAATTTGACTTAAATTTATCTTGCAATTCGAAATTCAAAAGACTATAACCGCGCATGTGCTGAGGGAATCAATCCTCCAACGGCGCGAGCCACGGATGGCCAAGCTTAGTGAAGACAGGATGTCTACTGGATCAGGACGATCCACACTTTGCTCATGGACACGGTTAGTCCAAACCTCCGGCATGGATGCTGGATCTTCGCCTGAACAGCCTCACAGGATTGTGAGCGACTTTTCAGTTGGCCGATATTCCGCTTAGGCAGAATATGCGATGAAGCATGGATGCTTCTAATATGAGCAAGGATGCTCTAGAAAAAGGGAACGCCGCCGCGTTCCCTTTTTTCGTTTTTGCCATTTAAAATGACCTCAAGCGTGCCTTTTGGGGTGTGACAAAACAAATCAATACCTCCCCTAAAGACGTCTTAACGCACGGACAAAACGATCCTAAATCATCGTTCAAAACCCAAACCGATGCATTTGAACATCCGTCCAACAGCATAGAAACGAAAAATGGATTTACATTTACAATGAACGCATTGGGGTACAATTTTTGAAAACGGTGCTGCGAATCGACCAGGCTATTAATATAACTTTTTGCCTATTAACAACGCACACGTCCGATTGTGCACACTACTTTGCGTAACTCATGCTTTCGATATACTCAAAACGAAGCACAGACACATCAGCTACCACGGCAAAAGCGATCAAACTGATCACAAAATAAGCTACGACATAAAGCAGAAGGAACCATCGACTACAAAACTTATCATTCGCTTTTGCCCAATAAAAGTGAAACACGTACGTTAAGCCACCCAAAGCCATAGCACCACCAAGCGCGGTCAAACACAACGCTGGCTGAATCAAAAGTACAATACCAACAACGGGCAGCATGACGTCATTGCCCCTATCACTATGGCCTAAACAAATACTAGTACGGTTCGCCCGAATTCATAGCTTCACTAATAAAGAATTCACAACAACAATGCTGTGAATAAACTATCCATGAGAATAATATTCCAAGCAAAGCTGGAGTAAAACAAAAAAGCCCATGAAAAGACAAAAAAAAGGCATTTCAGGCATTAAAACTAATGCTAAAAACAGTTTTTTCGCCTAATACGGCGCGCCTTTAGTCGCGAGGGGCGTTGCGGGGGCACGCGCTCCTGCAGAGGGGGAGGCGGCGTATTGCCATAGCGAGTGCTGCTGTAGGAATGAACGAACGTAGAATTAAAGATACGTTCGTTGAGGACAGCAGAACGCAAGCTACGAAGCATACACAATTGCAGCACAAGCGAAGGCGATAGCCGCCCTGGGGGAGACATCCCCCCACGACACACTCATCCTTAATATAAGTGAGATCACTATGCGCATATCGACAGTCAATTTAAACGACATCAATCCCGAATTGCTGATGCAGCAGTTTGTTGGAACTGAGGCGCCTTCGCGCCACCACGAAAATCTCGATTGGCCAGATGTACTCGAAGCCATTGCTGCCCGTTGCCACAGCGAAGCCGCAGCCGAGGATGTACGCCGCTTTCCGCAACTCGTTTCACACGAACTCGTTGCAAGACGACTTGCAGAAGTTCAGGAGCTAACAGACTTTTTTGATTTAAGCGACCCTGTCGTTGCAATCCATCTTGTGCCGCTTGATGAGATCTTAGCCCACGCCGAAGTTGGTGCCGTACTTTCGGGCAAAGAGCTTTTACTCTGTGCTGCAGCGCTTCGAACGTTCCGCGAGACGCGTCAATTTTTCCGCGTTAGACAAGATGACGCCCCGCTCTCATGGCAGTATGCTGTTGATATCGAAGACTGTTACGATCTCGAAAGACGTCTGTTTGCCTCATTTACGCCTGACGGAGAACTCGTCGACGAAGCCAGCCCTGAACTTGCACGCTTGCGAGAACGCGGTAGACGCCTCAACGACAGCCTCCGCACACGCATCGAAGCAAAACTCGGTCAATCTGATGTACAACAACTTTTGCAGGACAGCTATTTTACGCTTCGAGAAGGGCGGTACGTACTACCGATCCAGTCGCAATACCGAAGCCGTTTTGCGGGTATTGTTCACGCAACAAGTGCATCGGGACAAACCGTATTTGTCGAACCAGGCGATCTTGTCGAACTGAATAATGCACTGCAAATCGCAGTTTTTGACACAAAAGCCGAAGAACAGCGCGTGCTGCAGACGCTCACCAAAGAAGTAGGCCGTCGTCGAAGTATGTTTGCTGCAAACACGCGCAGATGCCTGTATTTAGACGCTTTAACCGCCGTTGCACAATTCGCCCTTGACTGCCGCTGTCACGTGCCGGATCTAAGCGACCGCGAAATCGAACTCTATCAGGCTCGTCATCCGCTGCTTGCGCTTAGAAAATTTGAAAATGAAGAATTTACCGTCGTTGCAAACGACATTGTCCTTACGGAACCCGCAACAGCCCTCGTTATCAGTGGCGCAAACGCGGGCGGCAAAACAGTCAATCTTAAGCTTGTCGGTCTGTTTTCGCTCATGATCAAAGCGGGTATCCCACTCTGTGCTGGCGCATCGTCCTGCATTCCCGTGTTCGACTCCATCTTTGCCGACATCGGCGACGATCAGTCTATTGCAGCCAATATTTCGACCTTTTCAGCGCATATCCAGAGTCTGTCGAAATCGCTCCCCGAAGCGACGGATCAATCGCTATTTTTGCTCGACGAGCCCTTTAGCGGAACGGATCCTGAGCACGCATCGCCGCTTGTCATGGCTCTACTACGCTATTTGCGTGCGCGCCGCGTCACGACGTTCGTTACAACGCACTTCGAAAACGTCAAAGCTTTTGCGCTCAACACCGATTGGACTGAAGCTGCGTGCGTCAGTTTTAATATGGAAACAATGCGTCCCACGTACAAACTGAGCATCGGCCAACCGGGGTCTTCAGCAGCATTTGAAATTGCCTCGCAACACGGTTTACCGAGCGAAATTTTGTCAGATGCCCGCGCTCAGTACGACGATCAATCAACGTCTGCACTCGAAACTGCCATCACGCGTATGGCACAACAGCGCGTAGCGCTCGACGAAGCGCTCGACAAAGCTCGAGAAACGCAAGAAGCGTTAGATAAAGCGAAGGCTGATACAGACAAACTTCGCGAAGACATTCGAGCGCGTGTTGCCAAAGCCCTAGGCGGCGATATCGAAACCGTACAAGACCAAATCGCAAAGCTCAAAGCACGTCTACGCAAGCTTCGCCAAAAATCGTACCAAGGCGGTACTTTTGCCAAAGCCAGTGATCAGCGAGACGAAATATCACAATCACTTTCCGAATTAGAAGATGAGGTGCAACATACCCAGTCAGCAATCGGCGATATCACAGCGCCCCCCTTTGATCGTCTACCCGAAAGTGAACTCATCCCAGGTCGCCGCGTACAAATCCACCAATATCATAAAAATGCTACCATTCTTACACGTACAGGCCGCAAAGTTACGTTGCAGCTCGGCGCACTACAAGTTCACGCTAACCTTGAAGATCTCGGCGAAGCTCTTCCTGAAGAAGACGATAATCCAAAACTCACGCGCTACCTTAAACGCATGAAAAACGCACCGCTTCCCGTCGTCCCAGATGCAAACGGGCACGCGGTCGACGAAGAAACAAAACTACCTATTTTGCCGCAAATGGCCGAAAATACGATCGACTTGCGCGGTTTAGCCAGTGACGACGCCATAGAACGCACCGAGTTCTTCCTCGAAAGTATGCGCATGCATGAACAACCCATGTGCTACATCATTCACGGGCACGGTACAGGCGTTCTCAAATCTGCAATCCGCAAATATCTTACTGCTTCACCACTCATTCTCACCACGCGTCCTGGACAATATTACGAGGGCGGCGATGGGGCCACACTCGCGTGGCTTAAATAAATTTATCTCATTTATCAAAACACAATTTCGTCGAAAGCCGCTCCCCATGCGGCTTTCTCTGTTGTCTTAGCAACACAAATCGACATCCTTTAAAGGCATACAATGGTTCAAAAAGTTAAAGCTCCCCGACGCAGCCTCGCTAAACACCACAAATCTGCGCAGAACAATTCCACGTCTAACCAAATTCCTTCTACTGAAGAATTTTTGCAGCTCTCTCAAGCACTCCTCAACGGATCACTCGATGAACTCATCGAAAAAGAAATTGGTCCTGTCGATCCCGAGATTCTTGCCAAATTTCCGCCTGTTTCTAAGCTCATTGATGAGATGCACGCACTCGCAACTGGCGACAGCGAAAAAGACGAAACTGTAATCAATGCCTTTTTAGCTCAACACGAAGATCATCCCCTATCTATGCGTCTTCACCTCGAAATGACGCGCATGCTGCTACAGAGTCTTTCACCAGACGAACAAAAACAGCTGCACGATGTCATTTCTAACGGTCTTTTGCCCGCTTTTGGCGACAGTCTTGAGCTAGATAAAAAGATCACCGCCACCCTCGATTTAGCACGCGATGGTTACACCGAACAGGCAAAAGCCAACATCGTCGAATGCATCCAACAAATCGAAGCGATGAAACTTCCCGAGGCTTCCCATGAGATTCAATACGTCTCACTTAAAACGCCTTATGAAGACCACATATTTGCTGCCACACACCCGTTCATCAGCAAAATAGAGCATACGCCGGCAATGTTCGATGCCGCTTACGCCATCTACGGCACGATTCTTTCTCAAGAAGATCGCATCTTAGACGCCATCGAAGCATTTAAAACCTCGATCCAATGGAATCCGGTCAACCCCATCACGCTTTTACAGCTCGCGCGCATGTACCACGTCATGGATAATCATGAAGAACATGAACGCATGTTGCTGGAAGCCTATCCACTCATTGACACGCCACGCCTGCTTGGAGAATTTTACTTCGAACTTGCAACGATTCATTATATGAAAAAGAATAAAGAAATCGCGGCGCGCCTGTACCAACTCTCACAAATTCTCAATAAAGACCTTGAATCGGATGTTCTGCTAAGCGACCTCAAAGACTTTGAATTTCCCCGAGCTCTACGTGCCAACAAACGCACGACATTTATTAAAAAGTTCAAAGAATTTAATATTCCATTTGGCGCTTCGCAATCTGCAATTGACAATATGCGAGGTTATGCAGACAGCATTGCGACGACAAACAAGGCTGAGGCTGCACGTTTCCGCAAAAAAGCAACAGAACTCGAACGATGTCTCGATTTCGTCGATTCGTTATAAGCACAGAGTGCTCATTATTATAACTTAGATCTCATTCGTCACTATTATTATAATTATAAAAAGGAACATACAATGGCTCAAAAACTTCGTCCCATGAAACGCAGTATGGTCACACATCAGCGCGTTCTCACCATTTCACAAAAGATGAATGAATTTATCGAAGATCTCTTTGATGGGAAACTTGAAAATGATATTGATCAAATGATGAATAATATTCCGGCGGAAGTATTAAAAAACTACCCTCCCATTGAATCGCTCATTTCCGAAATGGAAGCTCTCGTTACTGGAGATACCGAACAAGACCTTCCCGCGCTCAACCGTTATATCAATACACACGACAAGCATCCTCAATCGCTTCGCCTTCTGCAAGCTGTTGCAAATGGCCTCAATGGCAAGCTAACACAAGATGTCGTCGATATTTTTAGAGCTGGCGTTCTGATGAACCTTTCTAAAAAACAATAATAACATACGAACAAAACTTTTTTTTCGCATCTATTACTTTATTTATTATTTTCTCTTTTGGCCTGGCTATGCCCTAACGTGCATACGCCAGAGCCGCTCGCCTATGCGCTCGGCGCATACGGCTCGCATGCATAGATACGTTACTGCAAATAACCACAGCATCTCAGCCGAGGTAAATCTATACTCAGCATAAATGCAGGTACAGCCTAGGCTTTTACCGGAATGGGGCAGGGGCCCCCTACACGCGCTTAACGAGAATAAGTTTTAGTTTGTCGCGCAGGTATCGCTGCAATTTC
>JAZRWH010000056.1:0-1441 GCA_045599585.1 Myxococcota bacterium | reverse complement strand
TTCGTACATCATCGATTATATTGAAGAATGGTCTCAGAAGGGGCGTGCTTACATTAATGCATGTTCTCTACCCAGAGATCGCGTATAGTGTTCGTTAAATCGGGATTCCGAGTTTTTGCGAACTTTTTTGGACGCTAGCCATCCTCGCAAGAATACATAATTCCAAGATCATGTCCTTGTCCATCCGCATTGATAGCATTATCACAAAAAGTCTCAGCTAGAATATTACAATTGCCGAACGCGACTTCATTCTGTTTACAAGAATACCCCTCTGGACTGACGAGCTCGTCATCGTACGTTTTGCCATTACAGACTTGAATATGCGCAACGCCATCGACATCGTTAAAGCAGCGTTTGGGTGGATTTTTAGGATCTTCGACAGTACATTCGACACATTTTTCGGCATTAAAACAGGCTCCATCGAACGCACAGTCGACAGGTTCACTCCACTTTTTATTGATACAGGTGGAAATTTTACCATCATCGCAACGCGTGGCCCCATGTTCGCAATCGTCAATACAACGCGTTTTGCCTGTTTTATCGAGATCACAGGCGAAATCACATTGCTCAACAGGATGCCAGGTCAACGTTTCGGGATTGCACTCGAGGCGAACTTTATCACCGCACATAACCTGTCCCGCTTCACACTCGGGTTTGCAATCATTGCCAGCATCGTTGCAGCCGTATTTGCATGTGATCGTCGTAGCGATATTGTCACTGCACAGCGTCAACACATCATCTTTGCAACTCGTATCAAAGCACTGCGCACATTGTTTGCCGTCTTCAGCACAGCCTTTGTCGCATTTTTCGACCTGTTGCCAGCCGAGATTTTTAACGCATTCATACTTTGCACTTGAAGTACATTTCTTTTCTTTATGCTCACACAGCGCGGACAGGTTTACGGGACAAACGCCTTCTTCAGTGCAAACCATATTGGGGTCACAGGTTTCTCCAGAGCAAACGCAGCGGTTGTTTTGAAACTTTCCACCTGTCTCGACACAAAGCTGATCTAATGCATTGAGTGTTTCTTTGTCAGAACAAGCAGGGAATAAAGCAGCATAAACCGCTATTAGAGTTAAAATATTTTTAATTTTATTCATCATTATCCTATATCTAGAATATTTTATTTTGAACACTTCATTCAACGGACGAGATTCATCCCGCAGGCACTTCGATTCTAGCACAGATTGATTTCAATTTGAATGATTCAATGTTTAAGATTTATATATGTATCACTGCTGTCCCACAACATATTTTCATTAACTATAACGAAATGCGCTCGTTACAGAATTTTATACTTTTCTTATTCTCATTCTGTCCTACGGACGGCCCAAAGGGGCGTCGTATTGAGGATGCCCCTTTGGAATCCCGCATTCTTTTGAGAGCGTTTGACACATTTCTTCGTCACCTTCCTCAATCCTTTCGGTTACAGCCTTAAGGC
>JAZRWH010000055.1:0-8662 GCA_045599585.1 Myxococcota bacterium | reverse complement strand
TACAGTTAATGAGAATATGTTGTGGGACAGCAGTGAATGATCATAAAAAGCCTCTTAAACTTGGAAGAATTTATAGAAACTAAATGAATAAAGGCGCTTAGCTCGGTGTTGAACCTAGCGTCGAGCCGGTATAACTTTCTTCTAAATATGATAAAATGCGCGGCGTATTGCGCTTTGCGCAATAGCCAGCGCAGGCAGCGCGTATGCAATAGCGCTGCCCATGAGCCATATGTGCGGCACATGCCGCACATAGGCGAACTCACGCATAACCCTGACTTTATCCTTCAGAAAGGCTTATACCATGACCTCGCAAGCTCAGAACGAAAACGTCTATCATCTTCCCGAACCTGGTCAGCTGGCCGAAGTGCGCCGCAGGCAATGGGTCGTCAAAGCCGTCGATGCGGGCAGCGTGGATAATGGCGCAACGACACAGCACATGGTGACGCTGTCATCGCTCGACGAAGATGCGCTTGGGCAGGAACTCAAAATCGTGTGGGAAGTCGAGCCAGGCGCGTCGATCATCGAAAAGGCGGGGTTGCCCGAAATTTTGCCGTGGCAGGAAGGACTGCCGACGCCGTATGACACGCCCGAACAGTTTAAGGCTTTTTTGGATGCTGTGCGTTGGGGGGCGGTCACGAGTGCCGACAAAAAGCAGCTCCAATCGCCGTTTCGAAGCGGCATTACGATCGAGGATTATCAGCTCGATCCAGTCGTGCGTGCGCTCGACATGGCCCACGTCAACCTGCTCATCGCCGACGACGTTGGGCTTGGCAAAACGATTGAAGCCGGGCTCGTCATTCAGGAAATGCTCGTGCGTCACAGGGCGCGCACCATTATGATCGTGTGCCCGTCGTCATTGCAGATCAAATGGCAGACCGAAATGCGAGAAAAGTTCGGGCTCGAGTTTGAGATCGTCGATACGGCGTATTTGAAGGCGCTGCGCCGAAGTCGCGGTATTCACATGAACCCGTGGAAGTCTTCGCCGCGCCTCATCACGTCGATGGATTGGGTCAAGAATGGCGAAGGTTTGCGGCTGTTAAAAGAGATTTTGCCGGCGAACGAGACGTATCCGCGACCGTTTGACATTCTGGTCGTCGATGAGGCGCATAACGTGGCGCCGACGCGGCTCGCCAATTACAGCACCGAAAGCCAGCGCACCCGTTTTATCCGCCTCATTGCGCCGCACTTTGCGCACCACCTGTTTTTGAGCGCGACGCCGCACAATGGTTTTTCGGAATCGTTCACGGCGCTACTTGAAATGCTCGACCCACAGCGTTTTGCACGCAACGTCATGCCCGATCAAAAGCAGTTGTTCAGTGTCATGGTGCGTCGCCTCAAAGATGCACTGCCGGCAGCAGATGGCACGCAGCGCTTCGCACGTCGCGAACTGCACGCCCTCGAAATCAACTATACCAAGGCAGAAAAGACCATTCACGCGATGCTGACGCAATACACGCAGCTTCGCCAGAAAAAGGCACAGGCCTGCGACAAGACGACTGAATTCGGGACGATGTTCGTCAACCTCCTGCTCAAAAAGCGCCTGTTTTCATCGCCCACGGCTTTTTACAACACGCTTTGCAAGCACGCCGATAGTGTTCGCGCCGCAGAGCGCGGCCAGTATGACGCCTCACGGCTCAAAGCGATGATCGACCGCACACTCGAAGATTACGCCGATGACGATCAGCGCATGATCGACCAGGACGAAGCCACCGAAGCCGCCAGCGCGTGCGCGCCAGAACTCGAAGAAGACGAAAGCAAACTGCTCGACAAGCTGCTTGCAGCTGCCAAAAAAGCCGCCGATAAGCCCGATTCAAAGGCCGAAGCGCTCATCGCCTGGCTCAACGAAAAACTGCGCCCAAACGGCACGTGGAACGACGAACGCGTCATCTTGTTCACCGAGTATCGCGACACGCAGAGCTGGTTGTGGAACCTGCTTCAGAACCCAAGTTTGGGATTTGGCGGGAAGAATGACGCGGGACAGCCGTACATTATGATGCTCAATGGCAGCATGCTTTCCGAAGAACGCGAAGCGGTCAAAGCGGCGTTTCAGGCGTCGCCCGCTATTTCGGGCGTCCGCATCTTGATTGCGACCGATGCCGCCGCCGAGGGTATTGACCTCCAGAACCATTGCCATTACCTGATTCACCTCGAAATTCCTTGGAATCCGAACGTCATGGAGCAGCGAAACGGCCGCATCGACCGACACGGCCAAACGCACGATACCGTCGATATTTGGCACCCCGTCGGCGCAGGCTTCGACCCGAATAAGCCGGAATTGAGCTACATCAAAAAAGCGAGCGACCTCGAAGGCGATTCGGAATATCTGATGCGCGCCGTGCAGAAAGTTGAGGCCATTCGACACGATCTGGGCAGCATGGGCGACGTCATCGCGCACCAAATCGAAGAAGGCATGCTCGACCTGCGCAGCCACTTCGACTTTACATCGCGCCAGACAAACCGCAACCAGGCTGCGGCATTGCTGCGCGAAGAACGCAATCTGCGCGAGCGCATTCAGGAGTTGCATACGACGCTGCTCAACACGCGCGAAGCCTGTCACCTGACGCCCGACCGCATTGAACGTGCCGTCAATGTTGCGCTGCAACTCGCCGAAAAGCCCGCGCTCATGCCGACCGACGACCCCAAAATATTCCGCATGCCGCTGCTCGAAGGCTCATGGGCACGGGCACGCGAAGGCCTCGAACACCCATTTACACACCAGGAACGCGCCGTCACATTCGATCACGACACGGCCAAAGGCCGCGACGACCTCGTGCTCATTCACCTAAATCACCCGCTCGTACAGATGTCGCTTCGATTGTTGCGCGAAGAGCTTTGGTCACAAAGCGACATCCGACACCTGAATCGCGTGTCCGTGCGTCAGGTGCCGCGACAGTATTTGAGCGGAAACGCCGTCGTTGTCTATTCGCGACTTGTCATCACAGGCGACGACCAGCGCCGACTACACGAAGAACTCACCACGGCTGGCGGCTACCTCAAAACCGATACCTTCAAACGCTTTGAAACCCGCACCAAACTCGACGAAGCATTGAGTCACAGCGAGCCGTGCGATGTCGATCCGCGACGCTTCGAACTCTTTGCCAAAAGCTACCAAAACAGCCGCGACGCCATTTTCTCCGCTTGCCAGGCGCGTTCCCGCGATCTCCTCAAATCGCTCGAAAACAAGCTCCAAGAAGCCGAAAAGAACGAAATCGCCAACATGAAACAAGTCCTCGGCGACCTCGAAGCAAACCTCAAAAAAGAACTCGGCCAGACGGAACATGAACAGCGCTTCCTCCCCGGTATGTCGCCCGAAGAAACGGCTCAAATGCGCCGCGACTACGACAGCCTCCGCGCACGACTCGCCCGCATACCGCAGGAACTCGCCGACGAAATCGCTCACATCCAAACGCATTACGCGAATCCCATCGACCGAACGTTCCCGGCAGGCGTCGTCTTTTTGATGCCGGTGTAGCCACACAGTCCCGAAGGGACGGTATCCCCCCACACAGTCCCGAAGGGACGACATCATCGATAACCGGGGATGCTGCGCCGTAGGCGCAAGTCCTCGGAATCCCCAGTCCCCGTCATACCCGTCATACCCCCCACACAGTCCCGAAGGGACGACATCATCATGAGCTATACAAAACTAATCTATCACATCGTACTAAGAACAAAGTCGAGTAAACGTACGCTTTCACTTGAGCACAGTGATGATCTCTACCGGTATATTTGGGGATTCATTCAGGCGAAAGATGCGAAGCTCTATCGCATCAATGGAGTGGAAGATCACATTCATCTATGCACTTCGATTCCTGCAACAGAAACCGTGGCTCATTTCGTTCAAGAACTCAAATCCAACTCAAGTAAAAAGCTGAAATCCATGCCCGGTTTTGAGTATTTCGAAGGCTGGGGCGAAGGCTATGCTGCATTCAGCTGTTCACATCATCATATCGATGAGGTCGTTAAGTACATCATGAATCAGCGAGAGCATCATAAACGACATACCTTCCGTGAGGAATACGAGGCACTACTCGCCGAGATGGGACTCACACTAGACGAGCGACACTGGAATGCTTAATAATATCGTCCCTTCGGGACTCCCTGCGGTCGCGGCATCCCCGGTTACCCATCATATCGTCCCTTCGGGACTCCCTACGGTCGCAGCATTCCCGAGCCGAGGACTTGCTCCCTGCGGTCGCGTCATCCCCGGTTACCCATCATATCGTCCCTTCGGGACTCTCTGAGATCGAGGCATTCCCGGTCTCCCATAACAATCCATCACATACTCACATAAAGGCACACCGCATCATGGCCAGACAACCCAAATCAACATCCAGCAAAACGAGCAAAACGGCTACGCAGCGCGCGGTATTCTGCCACACTGAGTGGCTTTCGCTCATCGACGTGTCGGGCGGATTTCTCGATGCAGATGTGCTGAACGAACAGAAGATCTGCGGGCTGGATCGACTCGCGCTTGGCGACGTACAAGCCACGTGTCAGCGTTACGACGCGTGGCGCGGTATGGTCGATACGCATGACGCCGATGCACCTCAGGTGCATCGTCTCTGGCTCGACTTCGTCATATACACGCTGCTCGGATACGACGCCTGCGACCTGCGCGACGTTACGGACGGACACCTGACCGGCCCTGAAAACCAGCGCTTTGATGCGTCGCGCGCTATCGTGCGCGACGGCAAAACTGCCGTCTATGTGTGCGAACTTGCGCCCGACACGCCGATCCACACGCCACCCGCAGACCACTGGCAGCTCACGTTTGCTGAGCGCATGGCGCAGCTTTGCCGCCTGCGCGACGTGCGCCTGGGCCTCGTGACCAACGGCGAACAATGGTGCATCGTCTATGCCCCGGGCGACATTCACGAAAGCGCGAGTTACGCGACGTGGCACGCGCGCCTGTGGACGCAGGAAAGAGATACGCTTCACGCATTCGCCATGTTCATGGGCATTAAACGCGCGTTTGGCCCCGAAACGGAGCGCCTCGAAGCCCTTGTTGAGGCGTCGCGCAAAGGCCAGAAAAGCGTGTCCGAGACGCTCGAAAGCCAGGTTTCGGGTGCAATCGAAGTGCTCATTCGCTGCCTGGATCGCGCCGATGCCGACCGAAACGGCACGTTGCTTAAAGACGTCAATGCGCGCGAAGTTTACGAAGCCGCGCTCACTGTCATGATGCGTCTCGTTTTCATTCTATGCGCCGAAGAACGCCGCCTGCTGCTGCTCGGTGACCCGGTTTATGATGCCCACTATGCCATCAGTACGCTTCGCGACCAACTGCTCTACGATCAGTCCGACCTGGGCGACGCCGTGCTCGAGCGCCGGTACGACGCATGGACGCGCCTGCTCGCCACGTTTCGAGCCGTCTATGGTGGTATCGGCCACCCAAATTTGCGCATGCCCGCGCTCGGCGGTTCGATCTTCGACCCCGACAAATACCCGTTCCTCGAAGGCCGCGACCACACCACGTCGTGGGTCAACACACCTGCAAACCCGCTTCCCATCGATAACCGCACGGTTCTACTACTTCTCAATGCACTTCAAGTGCTCGTGCGCAAAACCGGCGCACAGACGATCTCTTATCGCACCCTCGACGTCGAACAGATCGGTCACGTCTACGAAGGCCTACTCGAACTCACCATTATGAAAGCCGACGACGTCATGCTCGCCGTCAAATTGGACGACAGAATCAAAAACAACCCGCTCACTCAATGCGTGTGCGCCTACACGCCTAACGGCGAGTTGCTGTCCTTGAGCAGGCTCGAAACGCTCATCTTTGACGAGAACATCGATCTGACGCATTGCCTAAAAAAACAGCCCGGCCGACGCGACACCGCACGCCTTCGCACAGCCTTGCGACGCGTCTGCCTCGGCGACGCACTGTTTGGACGCATTCAAAACCTGTTTGGTGACAAAGATGCCGTCTACGCCTACCTGCGACTCGATGCATGGGGCGACCCCTGCGTGTTCCAAAAAGGCAACTTTATGCTCGTAACCGGCACGACGCGCCGCGAAACGGGCGCGCATTACACGCCGCGCTTTTTGACCGAGCAAATCGTCGCGACGACGCTCGAACCCGTCATCTATGAAGGCCCCAAAGACGGCGTGCCGCGCGAACAGTGGACGCTCAAACCTGCACACGAATTGCTTGCGCTCAAAGTTTGCGACGTCGCGATGGGATCGGGCGCGTTCCTCGTGCAGACGTGCCGCTTTTTGGGCGAAAAACTCGTCGAAGCGTGGCACGCCGCCGAAAGCCGAGGCCAGCACGTCAACCAGGCTGGCGAGGTCGTCGCCGATCTAAACGGCGGAGAACCGATGCCCGATGGCGAAGAAGAACGCGTCGCCACCGCGCGCCGCCTCATCGCCGAACGCGCCCTCTATGGCGTCGATATCAACCCGCTTGCCGTCGAACTCGCCAAACTGTCGATCTGGCTCGTCACGCTGTCCAAAGGCAAACCCTTTTGTTTTTTGGATCACCAGCTCAAGTGCGGCGACAGTCTCATCGGGCTGCACGACCTGCGGCAGCTCACGCAGCTCAAAATGGACCCGAACGCTAAAGGCGAATCACGCCGGTGGGCCAAGGACATCGAAGCCAGCGTGCAGCAGGCCAACGACATACGAAAGCGCATTCACGCCACGCGCGACAACGCGATCGAAGACATCGAAAACATGCGCAAGCTCAACGAGGACGCCAACCGCGTCACGCACCGCCTGAAAGGGCTCGCCGATGCCATTTGCGCTCTCGCCATGAAATACAGCAAAAGCGCAAAACAACTCGATAACGCGCTCGCATCGCTCGATAAGACCGACATCGATGTCTTGTTGAACGGCGATGACGCGGCTTTTGACCGCGAACACGCTGCGGCGCTGCGCACCCTGAACGAAGGCAAGCCCGCCGGCAAGCCCAAGCGCCGCACGTTCCACTGGATGCTCGAATTCCCCGAAGTCTTTGAACGCGGCGGCTTCGATGCCATCTGCGGCAACCCGCCGTTTATGGGAGGACAGCATCTAACCGGCACATTTGGCACCGATTACCGCGACTATCTCGTGCAGTATAAAGCCGAAGGTCGAAGCGGCAGCGCCGACCTCGTCGCGTATTTCTATTTGAACGCGATGAACCTGCTCAAACCGAATGGCTGCTTTGGGTTGATCGCGACCGATACGATCGCACAGGGCGACACGCGCCAGGTTGGGCTCGAAAGCATGGTCGTCGCCGACGCGACGATTTATCACGCCACGCCGAGTATGAAGTGGCCGGGCAAGGCAAATTTGAACGTGTCGATCGTGCACGTGCATCACGGCAATGACTGGCGCGGCAGTTGCGTGCTGAAAGGCGAAAGCGTCGATCACATCTCGGCGTATCTGTCGTCCGTCGAAGAGTATTCGCCGCAAAAACTGCCCGAAAATGCCAACCAATCCTACCAGGGCTCTATTATTCTCGGCAAAGGCTGGCTGCTGAGCGAAGACGAAGCAAAAGCCTATATTGCGCGCGACGCAAAGAACGCCGAAGTGCTGTTCCCGTATTTGGGCGGCGATGACCTGAACTCGACGAACGACCAGCGCGCGACGCGCTGGGTCATCAACTTCTTCGACTGGCCGCTCGATCGCGACGCCGAAGGCATGTGGTGTGATTTAAACGACAAAGACCGCGAAAAAGCCATCAAATCGGGTCACGTGCCCGCCGACTACCCCGGCCGAGTCGCAAGTGATTTCCCCGAACTCCTCGACATCGTGCGCGAAAAAGTCAAACCTGAAAGGGATAAAAACAATCGTGCATGTTATCGCGACAATTGGTGGCAGTATGCAGAAAAACGTCCTGCGCTTTACCATGCGATTGGTCGGGGTTCGGCGTTTGCGCTGCATCCGAGTGGGTGGTGTGGGGATTTTGAGTCACAATATTTAATTACAGCGAGGGTTACTAAATATTTCACACCGATAATTACAAATGATCGATCAACAATATTTATGGAAAAAGTGGTAGTTCTTACTAATTCTAATTATTCAAATTTTGCATATTTTAGTTCAAATTCTGTTTCAATCTGGGTTTGGAAAACATCAAGTCGAAACAGTATAAGTTTAAACTTCTCCCCCTCTGATTCGTATGAAACACTTCCATTTCCGTCATTGTATGACGCGGCGCTCGATGGTTTGGGGCACGAACTGGAGGTGGCTCGCCGCGAAGTGATGGACGACCGTGCGTTGATGTCGTCGAGCGGCAAGCGCGCGGCGGGCAAAAAGAAGGCAGCGGTGAATGAGGATGGCGAGGTGGTCGCCGAAGGCGGTTTGACAACGTGTTATAATTTGTACCACGACGAAGCGCGGTGCGAAGCGAAGATCGAGCGTTTGCGGGCGATTCACCGCGCGATCGACGAGGCGGTGCTGCGGTCTTATGGCTGGACCGATATTGCGCTCGAACATGGGTTTTACAAAACCGAGGGGCTGCCCGAGAACGACTGCGTGCGGTACACGATTTCGCCGGCGGCGCAACGCGAGGTGCTCAAACGGCTGTTTGCGTTGAACAAGGAACGGGCGACGGCCGGTGCAGAGACGCAAAATTTTGCGTCTCTACAATCGGCCACGTCGCCTGCCAAACGCGGTCGCAAAAAATCCGGCGACGAAGGTGGGGGCGCATTGTTGCCGTTTTAACGATTGGGGG
>JAZRWH010000054.1:0-15090 GCA_045599585.1 Myxococcota bacterium | reverse complement strand
TTCCCTTTCGTTTAACGTAAAATGAGCAAATGATCGCATCAAACCTCCGTATGTGTAGTTATGCAAAATCATCATACACCGGATTGATGCGGTCCTTCTTCATTTTTATGCATTTGAAACGATAATCTACCGTCTCCCCCTGAGCAGCTATCAACGATGACAAATACATTTATCGCCATGTCATCGTATCGATGCTTAGACCATAATCGTTGAGCTGCAATGATGTCATCGTTGATACGCCGCTACCCTCTCTTGCCGTAGGCTACAACACAGTTTTAAAATCGAATGACATGACGCAGCGGTATCTTTTTTTGAATTACTTGGCTAAACAAATGCGTTAGTAGACAATGCGAACATAAAAACGCGCGACGTATGGACGGCCAAAGGCCGGAGAAGACGCGCGGCGACGAGCGTATCGTCCGAAGGGCGATAGCGAGCGCAAAACGATAAACAGATCAAACAAAAGCTGAGATAATAATGATCAAAGTTTTTTTTAAAATATTTATTCAAGCTGTAATTGCCTGTGCAATATTTACTACGCTTGCATTCATTGTAAATGCTGTTCGCTCGGACGGTCTTCCGTTGATCGCCGAAAAGCCTTACGAAATCTTTGTGCCGTGCCCCATAACCCAAGGAACTGTCGAGCTGCTTGCCCCCACAGACAACCGCATTACAGATGGCGAATCATACATCATCGATGCCAGATCGCAGGAAGACTACGATGCTTGGCACTTTGACGGTGCATATTGTATAACCTACGATTATCTTGATCCCATAGAAGACGCTGAGCTTAAAAATATTACATTAAATATTGCAGCGAGCGGTAAGGCACGAATCGTCGTTTATGGCGATGAAAATGGCCAAAAAGGTTCCAATGGCTACGAATTAGGCCGTGAACTTGCTGGACGCGGACTCAAAAATGTATTTATTATTGAAGGCAGCATTGATGCACTGAAGGAGATTAAATAATATGACAACCGAGAATCATCCTTCCAAATTCGCTAAATTTCAGTCTCATCCAGCGCATTCTATCATCGCTCTTCTTATTCGTTTTTATCTAGCTTATGTTTTTATTGCAGCATGTTTGCACAAACTGGCATCCCCAGAATCTTTTGCAATAGACATTGCAACTTATCAAATGCTGCCGCTTGTATTTATTAATCCGCTTGCAATTATACTCCCTTATGTCGAACTGGGCACGGGGATCATGCTCGTTACAGGCACACGGGCGAGGGCTGCGGCACTCATGGTCTGCGGCATGATGATTATGTTTATGATTGCCCTTAGCTATGCCCTCATGCATCATCTTACAATTTCGTGTGGTTGTTTCGCATCGGATGCAGCAGCGGCATCTGATCCGATCTCGGGGATGACCATGCTCCGCGATACGGCATGGCTCCTCATGGCAGCCTATGTCGTCGTTTTTGACACACGTCCGCTCGGCATCGATCGTCTTCTCGAAAAAATTAAACTTAAAAAAACGACAGAACAGTCAGCGATTGAATAAACCATTTGCTTTCTTATATATTTTGAAGGGGGAAGTCTCCCCCTGAGCGGCTATTTGCAAGCAAATACGCCGCTACCCCCACGAATCTCAGCACAAAATAAAATTATAATTCAACAAACAATATAATCAATCAACTTGAGGCGTATCCATGAAAACATTATACTTACTCTTATTATTAGTGTGTACTCTCGGCTTCAGTGCAGTGGCATCCGCCCAAACACCGAATTGTGAAACCATGTCCCCCAAAGCACGCACAGTAGCACAACAAGTGATGGACACAGCTTATCCTTATGCATGCTGCGATCAAACAATCTCCACTTGTCTTAAAGCCGATGCGCCCTGTACACTCGCAGTTCGTTTAGCCAACGAGACCTGTCGACTTGCTTCGCTCGGCAAATCAGCAGACGATATCAAACGCATTCTCGATCAGCGCGCCATGACCATGAGCGAACTCACTCCAGCTGTTCCAATTGAGGTGCGTCCCGAACATCTGTGGGGCAATCCCAACTCCAAAATTATATTATCTATCTACTTATGTGGACGTTGTCCTTATTGCTCAAAACACGTTCCGACACTCATTCACAAGCTCGAACAATCGCCGCTTAAGGACAAAATAGCCGTGAATCTGCGCCTATTTCCAATAAAATCGCACACAAATTCCACACCAGCAGCACTCGGCATTGAAGCAGCAGCACAACTCGGTCATGCCTGGCCTTACCTCATTCTGTCCTACGAAAACTTTGATCGCTACGACCCCTCGATTATGAAAAAGTGGGCTGAAGAACTCGGCATGAATGCAGAAGAATTCGAAAATCTAACCAAAGATCGTGCCGTGCGAGATATCGTTGCAAAATCTAAAAAAGAAGGCCTTCAAAACTCGGTCGAATCAACGCCAACATTTTTCCTCAACGGCAGACGCATTCAAGGAAGCTTTGATGCACAGCTCATCCTAAGTATGCTTGAAGAAGCCGTCGAAAACGAAGAAGCGACAACGCCTCAAGCTCATCCAGCGCCGTAGGCTCCCCCCCCTTCACGCTCGATTTCCAACATCACATCTAAATAAAAAGCGCTCTTAGGAGCGCTTTTTATCATTTTATATAACGAACAACGTGTTGATCAATCCAACTTATTTGACTTGAAGCGCCTTCCAAAAAGCGGCTGAAGAACGTTTGCTGTCAAACGCATGCAAATCGACCCCAACGACTGTCAAGTTAGGCGAGCCAACAGCAACGGGCAACTCACCTAGTACGAGCTTAGATTTAGCGCCATCCCACAATTTGACAGCTGTAGGACGCGATGAAAGCGAACCTGCTGCTTTGCGCACGCGTGTATTTTCACTGCCGCGACCAAAACGGCGATCCATCGTCACAATGCCGTCAGCATAGCATCCTAAAAATTGATTGCTCGAGGGATTGCATGTGGTTTCACGTGCAACAACATTGGGCGAATCGACAATATTAAGAATGAGTGGAATATTCTTTTGAACTACAGAAGCAATGGCATCGTTGCTCGAAACGAGTTTACCAGTACAAGCAACATCATGCCAAACCGCGCCAACAGCATTTTTAGAAATAGTGGCAGGATCGCGAACCGTTTCGATGCCATACTGAGCATCTACAAAGCTAGACAAGGCGCGTTCGTGCGTAAAGATATGATTTGTCGGGCGCATAGGCGAATCTGAGCGACAACGGGCGACATCAACAACCGACCAAACTTTTTCGCCAGGGCGATAACTAAAAGCGAGCGAAGCGTTACTCTCGGTACCGTCGGAAAGAACTGACGTTACGCGCATTTGCATGGCTTCATCGGGCATAATCAGCACCGTATCTTTCGTTTCAGCACGCTTTGTCCATGTACCGCCATCCGTCGATGTATAAACGCGATAGCCTTTGACGCCTGCGATTTGATCCCAACGAGCCACAACACGCCCGTCAGCTTCTTTACGAAGTGACTGCATCATAGGAATTGCAGGACGCTGCGAACCGCCGTTATCCCCCAAAAACACGCGCACAATACGATCGATCGCAACACGCGTATTTTTCTTTTGGCGCATGCGGTTGACAATGATCGAAAAAGCGTAGGTGTGACCATTCTGTGCATTTACAAAAAATCCGGAGCCAGCAATGACATCATGCAGCGTACCTGACTTTGCGTAAACGCGTCCTAAACCGTCTTCAGTCGTCAACCGTCCGCCATAAGTGCCGTCATATCCAGAAATTGAAAGACTTGCCGCCCATTCGCGAGCATACTGTGTTTTAAGCATGTACGCCGTCAGGTCATTAAAAAAGTGCGCACTGACGCGATTATCGTGCGATAGCCCTGAGCCATCGTGTTGTTCAACGCCTTTTGCAGCAATACCAGCTGATTTAAGCCATTTTTTGACAGCAGCCGCCCCCGCTTCGTACGTGCTTTTACCGGAATCTTTGTTACCCATTGCCATCATGAGCGTATCCGCATACTCGTTGTGACTCGCGCGGTTAAGCGGAACAATGGCTTCTGACAAAACAGGCGATTTCCACTGCCCAATGACAGTTGCCGATGATTTAGGCTTTTGCGTTTGTTCGACGCTCAGCGACGCGTAACCGATCTGTTCTTTTTTGAGCAACGCAACGAAGTTATTCGCAGCAGCATTAAGGTGAGAGCGAGGGTTCAACATGGCCGTTGTCGTTCCGCCATAAACGACGTAACCGCTGACGACGATTTTCCCAGCAATCTTCTCGATTCCTTTATCTTTGAGCTGCTGCACGAGTCCGCGAAGTGGTGTTCCGTTTGTGGGATAAAAGCGCGTCGACCACGTAAAATCGTGATCGATGTGCAGGTGCAAATCGCCTTTGAGTACCCCTTTCTCTATTTTACCCGTCGTCGTCAGAGTCGTTTCAAACTGGTAATCTGCGCCCAAAATATGGAGTGCAGCAGCTGTCGTCAAAAGCTTATTGTTCGAAGCCGGTTTGACAAGTTTATCGGCGTTGTGCGCGTAGATCACCTTGCCTGTATCGAGATCTCGAACTTCTATCGTCGTATCGGTATTACGAAGTGCCTTTTCGTTAAGAATACCAGCGATCTTTTTTTGAATCGCCTGTTTTTTTTCTGCACTCATGTCGACGGGAGCAGGCAATTCTATATCTGAAACGGGCAGATTTTGTACTGAATTGGGTGCCTTGTTCCCCCCATTGACAGTCTGTTTGGCGTCATTTACGGGGACATCAGCTTTAGCGACCAGTGCCGACTCGTTTATAGCAGCAGAAGGATCACGTCCAATGGTGCGAAGCTGAGGCGAATCATCTGCCGTAGCAAACGTCGTAATATATAAAACAGAAGCGAGCGCCGCTCCGGACAATACAATAAGCTTCCATGCTTGTTTCATCATATATACTCTCGTTCTTTATATAAGAGCAAATGGTTCTAATATAATAGTCTAATATAATAATTCGATTTTCGAATGCAAACCGAACGTTTACGACACATATCTCAACAATGCCTAAACAACATCCGAGATAGTGCATGCATGTTGAGTGTCTCACATCTTTACGATTGGGACAAATTTACGATTTTTTAACGATTCATGCAGCATCATCTCATCCTATCATTGCTGCTGATCGGCATATCACCTCACAAAATGAGGTTTGCACATAACTTTGTGCTTATACATTTTTATATTTATTCACTGCTGTCCCACAACATATTCTCATTAACTGTAACGAAATGCGCTCGTGACAGAATTTTAGACTTTTCTTATTCTCATTCTGTCCGGCGAACGGCCCAAAGGGGCGTCGTATCGCGGACGCCCCTTTGGAATCCCCGTGCAGTACTTTTAATCCGAAAGACCGGCAGCCTTATTTTGACCGTGAATCATAATGGTCAACGATAAAAACTTAGAGGGATCTAAACCAGACGGAAGAGCGACGTCAGAAAAAGCTTTACGCGTACACTGAACAAATTCGTTATCGATCACGGGCGCTCTGCGCTCATCGCTAAACGGATCACGAAGTGTCGAAGGTACACTTCTGAATATCAAGTGATTATCGAGTGGAATATCCAATACGAGAAGCGCGTCTCGTCGGCCTTTACGTTTTTCGAGGCTGTTATAGCATGCGGAGATCTCTTTAACTTTACTATTCACTTTTCCGATTAACATTTCTTTTTCGGACTGCGTAACGCCTGAAAACCACATGGGCCCGAAAGCAACCGTTGCACTCTTATCACGGAACTTTAACGACGATAGTTTTTCGATAAATTTAGGATCTATATCCTTTTTAAACGACTCAAGCCAACGATCAATCGAGGGGTTATTTTGAGCGATACTTTTGAGCTTATGGTACTCAATCGCCCCTAAAAGGTCGATAAGTTGGGGCACCCAAAGTGAATCGTTGTTAATATCTTCAAACAGAGCCTGAAGTTGTGCATCCTGAGGATCGAGTACAGCAAATGGCACCCAATACAACATTTTCAGGCCAGTGTCGTTGGGCGTAGCCGTACCCAAATAAAAAGGGTACAAAGCGCGAATCTGATCGTCGTAAGGAACTTTTTCGCGAACGCGATGCGCAATTTCAGTAAGGCGGTGCATAACCTCAGCATGAATACGCTGCCAAAACCAAGAAGTCAGTTCGGAACCATTGATATCCATACGTTTATAGAGCTGAGCGCGAACTTCCGGCGAAGCCTCGCGTGCTAAACTTGCTAAAAACAGGAGCTGATCTTTAATTCTGTCATGTTTTTTTTCTTTTTCAGCGCGTTTGATGCTCAGTTGATGTAATTCAGCGCACTGACGAAGCGCTTTTAAGTCTTTAGCAGTCTGGCCGAACGGCGTATGCTCATACTGAGCAAAAGAAGCCTCGAAGCAGCGTTGAGCTTCGATTTCCCATGGAAGCTGATTTTGACCATCGGTCACGACAAAGGGGTAGTACTCTGTAACTTCATCCGCCTGACGCGCGCGCACAAAAGAATCATCGTGCAGCACGTAAAAGCCAGGCGCTAACGGTTCAGCAACTGAAACCACTGCCAATGGTTCATTCTTATTAGGCACAGAAACGTTGAGCATCACAGAAGACTTGGGCAACCAACCAACGTTTTCGTCCGAAACGACATCGAACCAAACCTCAGGCATGATCACCATACCATCGATACGTGTAATCTGCAGCGTAGAAAGATTCAGGCGTTTACTCCAAACGGTCCACAACTTGAGCGGTACGCTATAGTGATCGCCTATCGGTTGTGTGAAACCAAAGCCTCGTTCGGCGTTCGTCGTTTGCAACTCACTTTCGACACCGCGTTGCATTTCGATAAACATACCATCGTGTTGAAAAAACACTCCAGGGTGATCGGGGTGCGGAACTTCAACGATTTTTTCTTCGATTACGGGCGCAGGTTCTTCCGAAGGAGGTTGTTCGTCCTGTCGAATGCAAGACGACATCGTCCAAACAGCAAAAGCAAATGCAGCAACTAATATCGATTTCAGCGAACGTAACATAAGAGCAACAACTTTGTTTGAGAACTGAAATTCAAGTCTCAAAGTACGATAATTCAAGTACGTATAATTGTAAATAACACAAACGGATACGCTTAAAGACGAAATATAGGCAAACACGCCGAAGGCGAAGAGGGGGTAGCGGCGTATCAGCGAAGACAATGGATGCAAATTCGAGGAAACGAGCGCGAAGTGGAGTGAGCGGCCTAGCGGCCGTGACTGAACACAGAAGCGCGAAGATGACGAAGAAGATGCGACATTGTCGAAGCTGATAGCCGCTCAGGGGGAGACCTCCCCCCCTATTCAACGCAAAACAGAGCAATATCTTTCGACAGAAAAGAACAAAATAAAGGGCATTTTCTGATCGTAGAAAATGCCCTTAGAGAGTGTCTCGAACTTACGAATGAGCGAAATTAGTTATTCGTAGGCTGTTCACCGATAGCAGCGCGGCGCGAAAGTTTGATTTTACCGCGAGGATCGATTGCGAGAACTTTAACGAGGACTTGCTCGCCTTCTTTGATGACGTCAGTAACGTTATCGACGTGACCTTCGGTGAGTTCGGAGATATGGACCATACCATCCGTTCCGGGGAAGATTTCGACGAATGCACCGAAATCCATGATTTTCTTGACGGTGCCGAGATAAACATCACCGGGCTTAGCTTCGCGGATGATGTCATTGATCATCTCGATCGCCTTATTAATTGCCATACCGTTATCGGAAGAGATCGAAACGGTACCATCATCGTCGATATTGACGGTTGCACCAGAGACAGCGCAGATATTCTTAATTGTTTTGCCGCCGCTGCCGATGATTTCACGGATTTTATCCTGTTTAACTTTCATCGTTTCGATGCGCGGAGCATATTTGCTGCGCTGGCTGCGGGTTTCACTAATCGCGCTGAGCATGCAACCGAGGATATGTTTACGACCTTCATGCGCCTGCTGGAGAGCGCGAGCCATGATTTCGCGAGTGATACCGGAAATTTTGATATCCATCTGGATAGCAGTGATGCGATCTTCCGTACCACAGACTTTGAAGTCCATATCACCGAGGTGATCTTCATCGCCCATAATATCGGTAAGGATAGCGATATTGTTGCCTTCTTTGATAAGGCCCATCGCGACACCAGCAACAGGAGCTTTAATTTCGAGGCCAGCGTCCATGGCAGCAAGCGTACCACCGCAAACGGTAGCCATTGAGCTTGAGCCATTCGATTCGAGAATTTCGGAAACGATACGGAGCGTGTAGGGATAATCGGGGTTTGCGGTTGGCATTACGGGCGTGAGGGCACGTTCAGCCAGCATACCGTGGCCGATTTCGCGACGACCAGGGCTACGGAGACCTTTGACTTCACCGACGGAGAAGGGCGGGAAGTTATAGTGGAGCATGAAGCGTTTAGAGTGTGTGCCATCGAGCATTTCGATGCGCTGATCGTCTGTAGCCGTACCAATGGTAACGGTTGCAAGGCTCTGCGTTTCACCACGCGTAAAGAGAGCAGAACCGTGGGCACGGGGGAGAACGCCTACTTCGCAGGTAATGGGGCGAACTTGATCAAGACGACGACCATCAATGCGAACGTGATCATTCGTAATGAGACCACGCATGAGGTGATATTTTGCTTCTTCGTATGCAGCGACGATTTCTTTTTCACGGCCGGGGAAGCGTTCAGCGAGTGCAGCGAGGATTTCAACTTGAAGAGCATCCAAGGCAGCATAGCGATCAAGTTTAGCGTGGATCGTCATTGCGGCCATCGTTTTGTCATTGAAAGAAGCGACGGCATTGGTGATTTCAGGATCGGGATTCGGTGCAGAGAATGCTTTTTTAGCTTTACCAGCGACAGAAGCGAGGCTGCGTTGAAGCGCGAGAACATCTTTGACAGCATTGGAACCGAAGTCCATAGCATCGAGGAATTCAGCTTCAGTAAGGCCTTCAGTCTCACCTTCGACCATAACGATTGCCTGCTCACTTGCGACCATAACGATATCGGTGTCAGATTTAGCACGTTCATCATTTGTGGGGTTCGCTATCCATTTACCGCCGATACGACCGATACGAACGCCTGCAACAGGACCATCCCAGGGCATATTCGAAAGCATGAGGGCAGCGGATGCACCTGTAATCGCGAGTACATCAGGCTCACAGTCGGGATCGTAGCTAACGACCGTAGCAATGACCTGAACTTCATCGCGGAAACCATCGGGGAACAAGGGACGAACGGGACGGTCGATCAGGCGGCTAACCAATGTTTCGTGTTCGCCCTGACGGCCTTCACGACGGAAATACGAGCCGGGAATGCGACCAGCCGCATACGTTTTTTCTACGTATTCGCAGGTAAGCGGGAAAAAGTCCTGATCGCTATGATCAGCAGATTTCGTGCAGGCTGTGACGAGCACCATGGTTTCGCCGCTCTGAATCAAAACGGCGCCACTGGCCTGTTTCGCCATACGACCTGTTTCAATAGAAATCTCGTGCTTGCCGAGCATTGCGCTTTCTTTTACAAATGTCATGATTTATCTCCTAAAATTGCGCCTAAAAAAGTTTTTTGCGCAATTCGTTTATGAATGGGGTCGTCATCTGCAACCAAACCAAGCCGGCACTGCACAATCATCTCAACCTGCCGAACTAACGTCAGACGAGCTCAGATCATTGCACAGAGCCAATGTAGACGAAAACCCATGAACTTCTGAGGATAATTAAAAACCCGAACGCTTAACGCGTCCGGGTTTTTTGAATGCGTAAAATTACTTACGGAGGCCGAGTTCGACGATCAGTTCACGATAGCGAACGATGTTTTTGTCTTTCAAGTAGTCGAGAAGACGACGACGCTGACCGACGAGCATAAGAAGACCACGACGGCTGTGGTGATCATTCTTGTTGGATTTGAAGTGTTCGGTCAAAACATTGATGCGCTCGGTAAGAAGAGCGATCTGAACTTCGGGCGAACCCGTATCAGATTCATGACGACCAAATTTACCAACGATAGCGGCTTTAACTGTACGATGAAGCATTTTTAAATCTCCTGAAGCAAAATAAAATCCCGAAAACCACTTCGGGATATGTCATCTTTGCGCTATACGAGGATGACCGGGCTTAGGACCAGCCACCTTAAAACGCGCGGCGTGCTTCTACGCGTTTGTCCACAACCTGTCAAGATGATTAAGCCACAGCTCTTCCACGATGATATACAATTGTTAAACGTCGGAGACCGCTGGATGTAAAACGAACGCTCTGACTGAAGCGCAAAAACAAATCTCTTTCATTCGATAGGCATTTTATATGCAATTTCTCGCAAATCGTCTCACAGCCTGGTTTTCTGAACACGCACGCGACCTCTTATGGCGCCACAATGTCACGCCATACCGCGTATGGGTTTCAGAAATCATGCTCCAACAAACTCAAGTCGCAACCGTTACCCCCTATTTCGAACGCTGGATGCAACAATTTCCTACGATCGAATCACTCGCACACGCTGACGAATCCGACGTACTCAACCTCTGGTCTGGTCTGGGATACTACCGACGCGCTCGCTGCCTTCACAAAGGTGCACAGTACGTCACGGATGAACTCAATGGCGTTTTCCCTACAGACATCCCGTCTCTCAAAAAAATACCAGGCATTGGCGACTATACAGCTGGCGCTATTGCTTCCATAGCCCTCAAACAAAATGTCCCAGCAATCGACGGAAACGTCGAACGCGTGCTTAGTCGCTATTTCGCCATTCTCGACGACATTCGCGCTAGTAAAGGCCGCAAACAACTCGAACAGTACGCGCAGGGCATTGCATCATGCGGAAATGCAGGTATCGTCAACCAGGCCATGATGGATCTCGGCGCAAGCTTTTGTGGCAAAAAAGCAGAATGCTCCGCTTGCCCCCTCCAAACACACTGCAAAGCGTGTCATCAAAACATCGCTAATATCCTCCCACAAAAAGCAGCCCCCACCCCCAAACAACCTTCATGGCAAGCGGCCCTTTGCCTCTTCGACGATCATCGACGCATGCTCGTAGCCCGTCGAAATGCCAATGCCCTCCTCGGAAGCCTTTGGACTTTTCCTATGATCCCACTTTCTGCCGATGTTCCTAAATCCACCAAAGACGCTACACAACTCGCTCGAGCTACTCGCATTGCGCCTTGGACTGCATGGTTGCACGATTTCGGTCTACCTGGAGGCATCGAATCTCTAGCCCCATCCGAAACGTTCATCCGACATATTTTTACTCACATCGACATGCACGTTACGATCGATTTTGCACATTATGCAGGGCATTTCCCAAATATGCCCAAGAATTACCCGCCGAATTCGTTCTACGACTGCCTCGACGCCGTTCTCCTAGAAGATCTGCAAAATTATCCTATTTCGACACTTATGAAAAAAATGCTCAAAAACGTTCGAACAATCTAGGCCTGCTTGATCTTTGTTCGGCTGAGGGGGAAGTCTCCCCCTGAGCGGCTATTTGCTCACGCAAATACGCCGCTACCCTCTCTTGCCGTCGGCGATTAAATCGCTTTTCTGCCTAACGCTGTTTCGCAACTATTCAGCATCAGCGCGTTTTTCAAGAAACATCGCATCGCCGTAGCTATAAAACAAATACCCATTTTCAACAGCAGCTTTATAGGCAGCCATCGTGTGCTCGTAGCCTGCAAACGCAGCTACAAGAACAATCAACGTTGAACCGGGAAGATGAAAATTCGTAATCAACGCATCAACGATGCCGAATTGATAACCTGGCTTAATAAAAATGCAAGTATCATATTCACCGGCAATAACGCGACCATTGCGCTGAAACTGATCTTCCAAACTTCGAACAACAGTCGTTCCAACTGCAATCACACGCCCACCACGAGCTTTTGTGGCTTCGATAGCCTCGGCTAAACGCTGTGATACGACATAATGCTCCGTATGCATGACATGCTGATCCAGACGTTCCGTTTGAACAGGTCTAAACGTTCCAGTGCCAACATCCAGACGCAAACGCTCAAAACCAACGCCCTTAGCACGAAGTTTTTCAATGAGCTCATCCGTAAAATGCAAACCCGCTGTAGGCGCAGCAACAGCACTACCTGTTTTGGCATAGACGGTTTGATACTGCTCGGTATCACTTGCATCATAAAGTGGATCACCCAACGTTTTACGCCGTTTGACAATATAAGGTGGAAGTGGAAGCTGACCAATGCGATCAAGGATATCGAGAACAGGTTCTTCCCCTAAAAACTCAACATGACTTAATGACGCACGATCCTCACTGTCTCTCGAAAGGCGAACGCGAACAGAAGAATCGCCGACTGCCGTAAGGACCTCGTCAGGCTGAACGTGACTACCTTTATAAAGACACTCATGGCGCCGACCGAGTGCTGCCGCATCATCCGTCAAAAGGACTTCAACGATCCTCCCCGTTGCACGCTGAACAAAGAAACGCGCTTTTTGAACGGAGACATCGTTCACGACAATAAGATCGCCAGGTTGAATGAAATTTACAATATCTCGGAAAACCTTATGTTGAACTTCGGCGCCATTGACACACAAAAGTCTTGCCGCATCACGCGGCTCGCGAGGATGGGTAGCAATCTGAGACTCAGGAAGTTCAAATTCGTAGATGGATTTTTGATTAAGATCGAGCATTTTATCTCTAAAAATACAAAAAAAGGGGCCCGAAGGCCCCTCGTTATTTAGCGAAATGAATTACTTCTTTTTGAGGCCGGCAAAGAGCGAGCCAAGGCTATTGAAAGAAGCGGATTCGTTGTAGCTTGCGTCGTTGTTCGCATCTTTGCGGGGACGACGATCCTCGCGAGGACGACGGTCTTCGCGGGGTTTGACATCTTCTGCATTCTCGTTGTGAGCAGCGCGAGGCGCACGACGAGGTGCTGCTGCTTTTTCACCCTCAGCTTTGGTCGAAAGCGTAACACGTTTACGATCAGCATCGATGAGAATGATCTTTGCCGTCAGGCTATCACCCTTCTGGGAGTTTTCGAGCGCTTTTGTAGCTTCACCAATTTCGGACTTAGGAAGAAGTGCTGTAATGTGGTGAGCAAGTTTGACGAAAACGCCGAAATCAGCAACGGATTCGACTGTACCAGTAACTTCATCGCCAACTTTGAAGTATTTGTCGATGTTGTCCCAGGGATTTTCAGAAGCAGATTTGCAGGAAAGGGAGATACGACGGCTGTCGGGATCAACGCTCAAAACGCTGACTTCAACCGTATCACCAGCTTTGACAACATCTTCAACGCGAAGTTTATTGTTACGATTCCAGCTGAGTTCAGAAACGTGAACGAGACCTTCAACGCCCGGAGCAATCTCGACGAAAGCACCGAAGTTCACCGTACGAACAACTTTGCCAGTGAAGTGAGCTCCAACTTTAATATCAGCGATCTGAGCAGAGAAGGGATCTTCTTCGAGACGTTTCATCGAAAGAGAAAGTTTCGTACCTTTGGGGGATTCTTCAACGTTGAGAACCGTAACTTTGACATCCTGGCCAACAGTGAGAACTTCTTTCGGATGATTGATACGCTGGTAGGAGATTTCGGAAACGTGAACGAGACCATCTACGCCGCCCACATCGACGAATGCACCGTAATCCTGAAGAGAAACGACTTTTGCATCGAGAACCATGCCCGGTTTGATCGTGGAGATGATTTCTTCGCGTTTCATGCGATTTTCTTCGTCCATAAGAGCCGTACGGGAAAGAACGATATCACGGCCTTTTTTGGCATACTTGCTGATTTTGAAATCGAAAGACTGGCCCACAAATTCTTCGGGGTTTTCGACTTTGCCTTTCTGAATCTGGGAAAGCGGGCAAAATGCACGATGACCCATAACATCGAGCTCAAATCCGCCTTTGTTAACAGCTTTAACGCGGGCTTTTACAGCCATACCAGACTGATAGGCTTCTTCGAGTGCAATGCTGCCGGCAACTTTGTTGGAGCGAGAAAGCTTGATGCAGCTGCCGTCAAAACCAACGATTTTAGCCTTGATCGTGTCACCCACGACCTGGGAAACTTTGCCGTCTTCAGGATTCATGAGTTCGGCAACAGGAAGAACAGCTTCGGCTTTTGCGCCGATGTTGACGTAGGCGGACTCGGAACCGATCTGAACGATTACGCCTTCGACGATCATGCCTTTTTCGAATTGTTTCTCACCTACTGACTGTTCCTGTTCCTGCAGCAGTTTCGAGAAATCCTCGACTTCAACTTCGTTGTTGGCTTCAGAGACCGTCTTAATTTCATCGGACATCATAATATTACTAACTCGCTCCATTTTAGGCCCCTTTTGGGGCTGACCTGTGCCCGGCTATCTCCGGGACTTTGAACAAAAAAGCCCTTTCGGGCGACCATCGTGTCGACACGACACTAAAAAAAAGCCCTCCGATTCGGATCAGAGGACAACATTTAATGCTTGAATCAAAGGACTATCTCAACTGCATGAGCGCTTCGCCGAGTTCCCAACGCTGCGCTTCTTTCATGCGTTTTTTAAGTCCATTTTGAGCTTCTGCATACGCTTCAAGCGCACCTTCAACCCGAACAGAAGCCGATGCCCGATATTTTTCTCGCGCATTTTCGTCCATATCCAGTAGCTCGCGATTGAGCGCATTGATCGTTTCGGAGATCCGGGACTTGTTTGAAGCAATATACTTACGCACTGCCTCCAACGTAACCGTTGGATCTTCGGATTTCTGCGACATGATCTCTGTCAACTCTGACAGAATTCCAATATAGCTAGCCTCAACAGCCATTTCAGATACCATTTCTACCGGCTTAGACGCACTCTCACATCCTGTTGCCAGGAGTATCGCGACTAAAATTCCAGGAAAAAACCGCATCCAACCTCCATTAAGCGCTTGCCATCACGCAAAAAAGCGTTGAGCATTTTTGCGCTTTTTCGCATCTATTGTCAATCTATATCAACGAAAATTCCTTTTATTACGCCGATTTAAAGCTTACATGTCGCATGTTGTACCCTTTTAACACACGAATTTCGAGAAGGGGGAAGTCGGAAAATTGTCAATCCAAATGCATATTTGAGTAAACCATTTCCGGTGTCTTCCAACCAAGTACTTTTCGAGGTCTCTGATTAATTTCATTACAGACACGTTTGATATAGCTGTCAGAGACCTTAGTAA
>JAZRWH010000053.1:0-17173 GCA_045599585.1 Myxococcota bacterium | reverse complement strand
TGTCCACCCCAAATAAACTCTTGCGTTAGGCTCATAAAAACTCCCATTGCCTAGTAACAAGGGATGCCCATCGTTTCAAGTGTCCATATCGGAGGGACGCCCCTCAATTGGCGTGTCCGATTTTAAGGGGACAGTTTAGCTTGGGCTGTCAAACCGGCGGTGGTGGAGGCGGGGGCGGGGCCCAAAATTTGGGCCCGATCTGTAGCTTTTTTCTAAATTGTTATGTTTTATACACAATATTACATTAATTCATACAATTAGAGAGGCTACGGCTTTATTTATACGAATAGCAACGTAATGAGTTCATTGTTGAGGAGATACATGTTTCATTCCCATTGTATTATGTGGCCGTGCGTATTTCGCAAAGCGAAATAGCATGGCCGGCGAAGCCGTATTGCCGCAGGCAATAGGCGAAGCCTAAAATAAAGTACTAAAGAGCAAAGTATGTTTGTAACAAACGTACAAAGGGTGCAAAAAAATGCTATTGTATGCGATATAAGCCAGTAAGATTGGTTGATCTGGTAGCAAGCGGAGGGGAGCATGACAACAGCAGATAGATTAAAAGCATCGAAACTTCGAGTAACGGCACCCAGAATAGAAATTCTTGAGCTTTTAGAGGCAGCGGGACATCCGATCACGCATATAGAATTGTTGTCCAAAGCGCCAGCACTTGATCGCGTAACACTATATCGCGTTTTGGATGCATTGGTAGGCGTTGATCTTGTACATAAAGTGCAGGGAACCGATGGGGCATGGAGGTTTTGTGCGCATTCGAGTGATATGGTGGGCTGTCCAGGAGGTCATCCGCACCTTTTGTGTGAGAAGTGTGGAGCGATGTCATGTTTGATGGAACAGTCTCTTCCGCATGTGGATACCCCTATGGGATTTACGGTTACACACAAGCAACTTGTAATTATGGGGATTTGTGCGTCCTGCAAAAGTAAGCAGAAGGGATAGGTAGGTCGTCTTTTGTATTTGAAGTCATAATAAGCAAGGTGATTACTCAAAGCTGGTTCGTAAGCAAGAGGCAAGTGTTCTTGTGGTTTAGGGCATTGTGAGGGTCGCCTAAGGATAACTAAGTTTCTGTGCGATTTCGAACAATTGCGTTATAGTGAGCTGACTGGCTAAACAAACGGCCGACCGTAAGAGAGGGTTTTATGACAGATTTTAATGAAATATATCGAACGTTTGTTCCGATGTCGGGTCATGCCGACACGGTTGGGGGAGAAGTTCTGCGTGCACTTCAGGCAATCTGCGGCGAATACGAGGGAGAAGACGAGCGTCTTGGGTGTTCAGATTATGCAGAGGCCTATGTCAACCCAGCAGGTCGCTATCTTTATAGAATCATAGAAGATGAGCAGATTCGTAATGTTTTGGATAAGTGTTGGGGCAAAGACGCCTTTTCGATGCTTCGCAAATATAATCAGCGTCTTGATACATTGAGTGCGTTGATTTGTACATGGATTGAGAAGCACCCTGAAGTTTTTAAGACACCGAATTTGGGTTTTTTTGAAGACGAAGAGAACTGTCCGTTGGATGCGAAAAACGTCGAGGGATTTGATTTTTCGAGAGACTTTGGAAAGAGTCTGAATAAATCCAAAGCGAAAAAGCGTCATTGACAGTGTAAGGATCGTATAAGTAGCCAGTTGGAGTAATTATATACTATTGCTGGTGAAGGGCGTTTTTATTAACGAACCAATTTAAAATATAAATAGTAATTATGAGTTGATCGATTGCATGGCAGTGTGATCGGTTTTTGCACAAACAATCTCAATCAGTTCCATTTTTGGGCAGGCAGATCATGAAACTTGGCGTTTACAACCTCATAAGAAAGATCGCAGAAGGCGGTGTCGCTGAAATTTTTCTAGCGAAAGGCAAAACGCTTCAGGGACGAGACAAGTATCTTGTATGCAAATGTATTAAGCCAGCCTTGACGAGTGACACAGATTTTTTAGAGTCTATATTAAGAGAAGCGCAACTTTCGATTCAGATGCGTCATCCGAACATTATGGAGGTTTTTGACCTTTGTTCTTCGGAGGAACGTGCGTATCTAACGATGGAATATATGGATGCGCCGGATTTTAGACATGTGTTAATGGCAGCGCGAGAGTCACACAACAAGCTGACGTATGGATCAGCGATTTATGTTGTGGGTATGGCAGCACTTGGGCTGCATTATGCACATGAGCTAATCGATAGAGATGGCACGCCGCTTAATCTTGTGCATCGGGATATTTCGCCTGAAAACATTCTGCTGAGTTGGAATGGTGATGTTAAGATTTCGGATTTTGGTATCGCTAAGACAAGTAAAATGCCTGATATTACGCCCCAGGATACGGTCAAGGGCAAATTTGGGTACATGAGTCCAGAGCAGGCATGGGCAGACCGTGTCGATCGTCGTACAGACATTTTTAGTCTTGCGGTTGTACTGTATGAAGCGACGCTTGGCGTGACATTTTATGGCGGCAATTCGGTTGCTGATATTTTAATGTCAGCGCGTGTGGGTCAATTTGTGTTGCCGAGTGAGATTGATTCAGACTATCCGGCAGATCTTGAGCGAATTTTGTTAAAGGCGCTCGATCTTGATAAGAAAGAGCGTTATCAGACAGCACTTGAATTTAAGGAAGCGCTTGAAGCATGTGCGCAGCAAAACGATTGGGTTGTGCAAAGAGATGCATGGATATCTGAAATGCACAAGATTGTAGGCAGTCAACCTGATCCTATACCGCGTATGTCTGCGGCGGAGATTCCGGACGATCCAAACACGATCATTGCGCACAAGCCTGATCAGGATTGCGTTATTGAGACCGATAACGACAGCACGATCCAACTCAAGCATCAAGATCTCATTGAAGAGCTTCGCAATCTTTCGATGCACACGACGTCTTCGCTACCTGCTGTACCAACTGAACTTTTGTCGGCTGCAATTGAAGAGCAAAAAGCGAAGCAGCGAGCAGAACTTCAAGCAACGGTGAGTCGTGATGAACTGAGGAAGACGATTCGCAGTGAAGATTTGCAGCAAACTGTGCAAGGCAAGCGTTTTGATGAAGCAACACAAGATAATAAGACGATCCGAGTTGAAGTACCAGAAGAACAACGCGCAGAACTGTTTCGTGACACGGTTGAGGCGGGGCAAAGGTTTGACGATTTTGAGACGCGTCAGACTCTTCAAGGAAGCGCTCAAAAGCCCACTGTGCAACGAGATCGAACAAGTCGGGTTACAGATGAAAAGCCTTTGGTAGAGCTAGACAACGACATCAAAAAAGAGGTGGCGATGCCGTCTATGCAAGTACAAAGCAAGAAAAATTATATTATAATACTTTCAGTGCTATTGTTTATATTGTTAGGCGTGGCAATTGTACTGGTTTTTGTATAATTAATTGTTATAAAAGCTTATGTATATAAATTTATCTTATTGGGATAAAAAATCCCCTCACAATATTGAGAGGGGATTTTATAGTGTTGGGATTGCTTTGAGCGTTAATAACTATAATTGATTAGAAGTTACCGCCGTTCCAGCCCCAATTTGATGTTGCACTATATTTGACATAAACGCGGTTGGCAGGAATATTGAGTTCGTCATTGAGAATGTCGCAGATTTCGGCAGTAAGCGCATTAAAAGCGCGAGCGTCATCGCGACCGTAAACGCTGACATCGACGAAAGCGGCAGGAGCGTTTGTACCTTTAAAATAGATGTGAGCATCGCTTCTAAAAGTAATCATAAGCCACGCTTCAGATTTACCGGGAACGACTTCAATGGCTTTGCCCAGGCGAGTTTTAATATTTGTTTCGCGTTCAGGCGAAATAGCGATGTTTGTTTGAATTTGGATACAAGGCATTGTTATTATTCCTTATAAAAATAGCGACACAGTAAAAGTGTAAGGGAAGACTCTGATTGTATTAAAAGTCAGCAGAGATTTAATTTTGATCAATGATGATGTGACAATTCAGAAAGGATAGTGATGATGTACAATTACATATCACAAAATGAAACTACGCCGCATATGCGGCGCAGTGAGAAAGATTCAAAAAGAAAGGTTATTTCTTTTTCTTTTTATTTTTTTTGTTGCCGCCTTCATTTGAAGGTTCGTGTGATTCATCAGCGGAAACTTCATCAACGGGGGATTCGTCGGAGGAAAAATCTTCAGCAGGGATTTCTTCTATAGGAGCATCTTCGACGGAGTGGATTTCTTCTACAGGAGCATCTTCGACGACGGGATTAGCATCTTCGACGACGGGGGCTTCTTGAGCGGGAGCATCGACGACAGGTTCGATGGCTTCGGAAGCAGCTACATAAGCAGGGGTCTCATTGACATTATCAGAGAGGATAAGTTTTTCGAGGCCAGCGATTGTGCGAGCAGCATCGACAGATTGGGACTGAAGGTAGACGACGAGTGAACGGAGCTGAGCGTCATCAAAAGATTCGATTTCATCTTTGATGTTATTCACTTTACGCCAATTGTTTAAAACGTTTCTAGCTGAGAGATAGTCGAAGCGGAGTTCGAGGTAATTGATAACTCGATTTTTATCAGCGCTCATATTGTCTCCTTTTATTAAGGTATAGAGTTTAAGGTATAATTAATCTACATCATCAGTATCGGAAGCGAAGCTATCATCGGCCTCAACGAGGTCGGAGGGGTCTTCACCTTCACCGAAGACATAGGACGTAGGTCTTTGAGCTTCATTGATTGTAAGTCTATGCGCTGTTTTGCCGCGCTGCGGAAATTCGAAGCATTTGTAGCAAAGGGCTTGAGGTTTTTCGCCATCTTTTTCTTCGATGACCCAACCACCGGAGAGGCCACGGACTTCGTAGGCATCCCAATTCAAGCGCGTACCGCAGTAGTGGCAGCGCCCTTGACGAACTTTGAAAACTTCGTAACGCTGTTTATTATCCATAATATATCCCTGATAAAGACGCGCGATAAGCGCATCAAGTTAGCGTCGCACAAACAGCGGCACGTATCCCCCAAAACATGCCAGATAACCTCAAATGAGGCAAGAAAAGCCGGTATGAGGATAAAAAATCGGGATACCGGCGTTAAGCTTATTGGTTAGAGAGCCTGATAGAACCAGAAGTGGAACATATTGACGTCACGTTCTGCGGTAACAGCTTTCTGCGTAATCTTGAGGACTTCGCTTGTAACGTATTCAGCGGGGATGAAGAAAGGCCAGTTTCTCCAGCGGAAGCGTTTATCGGAGCCTGTACAAGAGGAGATGCCAACGCGGGTATCATTTGCGGAGTATTCGATTTCGAAATTACCGCGAGCATAGTCCATACGGCGGAGGAGCATGATGGGTCGGTTTGGCGTAACATTGTGGATTTCGAACTGGGTGTAACCGCCTTCGTGAGCGATACCTGCATCTTCGACGGTAGAGCCATCCGGGTAACGGATACGCTGACGCGTATGCCAAGAGTCACGTGCTTCGCAGACGGCGAAGCAGTGCGCTTGCTCGCTTTCTTTGTTCCAGATATCGATATCGTCGATGAGCGTCCATTCTTGTCCATCGATATTAACGGTTTCGGGGAGATCGCCGGAAAGTTCTTTAATGCGTGTCCATTCGTTAGAGATGGAGACTTCGGCGCCCTCTTCGGAGATAGATTCGGGCTGAGTATTTTCGCCGACGATTGAGGAGAGGGGGGAAGAAGCTTTTTCGGTGACGCCGATAACCTGATCGAGGCTATCGAAGTTGATGAGGTCATTTTCGTCGACGCTGAGTTGTTTGTCGTCGACGAGGTCACGGAAGACTTCAACGGAGTGTTTGAACTGTCCGAAGTCTTTCATCGCTTTGAGTGTTGGTTTTGTCGCTTCGATTTCGTTGACGGTATCCCACTGGAGGTCGCCGATATTGGAGAGGAGCGGCATAATATTCTGAGGACCAACGGTACCGGATTCGAGGAGCATGTCGACCGTCATGAGACCGAGAGCAACACCATTCGCCGAGAGGACTTTTTTATCGCGAGCAAGTCTATAGTAGGAATCGCGTTGAGCACGAATCATCTTGCGGAGGCGATTGATAAGATCCATCGGGAGGTAACCACCGACGACGCCTGCTTTGGGGACGTAGCGAAGGTCGATCTCATTGGGGCCCGGGTTAAGCGGATCTTTTGCATCGGTAATTTTTTTAGCATCTTCTGTAAGATAGATACGTGCAATTTCGACTTCGCTGGTGATATCGGGTTCTGTGATCGAGAGCTCGACGACAGCTTTTTCCTGAATACGGCGATGGCCTTTAAAATCTAGATTCTCTTTATACGCAATGAAATCTGTGAATTCTTCAACGTATTTGAGCACAACATAAACGGTCAAGGGAAGCTTAAAGTCAGCTTTGCTGACGGCCTTGATTTCCGTTTCATATAGAAGGATGTCGTTGCCCTGACCGTCGATTGCGTAGCCAGGAGCAATTTCCATCGACATATCTGCGCGTCCGCGCGCATGGACTGCCAATTCTTGACGATATCCAGGAACGACACCCGCTCCATGGAAACATCGGTTATGCAGTTTGTGCTTCTCAACATGATAGAGCTCTGCGTCGTTCCAGTCTTTTGTTGTCGTTACAAAGCCCTTGAAGAAGTTTATTCTCTTAAATCCTTGATCGTCTGCCATTCTGTCCACCTATTCTGTTGACCGCATCCGCGGATAATTTTTCTATAGCTAGGAGGGGCTTGAGTTTTTACATACGTCGCATGGTGTCAGTAGACGCATGCGATGATGAGTGCGAGCCCCTTTTGTTTTGCTGATACGATTATTCTTCGCCGGGAAGGCGGTCGACCTCGGCTTCGCCAAGATCCACAATTTCTTCGCCGGAACCAATAACATATCCTTGTTCGTCGTCTCCAACCATAAGTTGAAATTCCGACAGAGCGACGCGTTTCCCTTTGAAACGGAGATAATACATCGTATGTGCGGGTTTTTCTGCCTGAATGATTTCGTGAATTTTCACGATCATCTGTTCTGACAGTTCTTCTGGCTCTAAAGGAAGATCGACAATAAAGCAATGCGCCCGGTTTACGACGGGGAAGATGACGGAATCAACGTCCATCGTCGAGTGGACACCAATTTGGAATCCATTAAATGGCCAGGCATTTTCTACGATCTCGGGCTCGACGCCAACGAAGATCGATAGAAAGAGCTTTAGTCCTTTTACAGTTCCTCGAATTCGATAATAATCTACTGCACGCCTCAAAAGATAGCGTTTCTTTTCATCTGGCCAATCTTCGTCGAGTACGAAACCAACCCAGCTAGCGAGCCAGGGTAGGAAATCTGACGGCGTATCGTATGGCCTGAATAAATTCGGAATGTTATCAACTTTATCCGAAACACTATCGAAAATGTGACGGATTATCCAAAGAAAATCTCGAACGTGGGTATGACCTTCGTATACGCTTGTTCTAAAGATTCCTGGGATAAAATCACAGAATGATCGCTGAGCTACGTGTATGGTTACAATCGTATCAGCATCAACGATTTGTCCTTTAGGCGGTTCTTGACTGAGTACAGTCAATGCCGGCTCATAGCTTTCCTCGTAGAAAATATCCGGTTTTGGAAAGCCATTTAGGACAAGATACGCTGACGCATCTTCCGCTCGCAGCCCCTCAAGATCAGGCACGCTGAGTTTTCGTTTTGTTTGTTCGCGCATGGCCTACTCCTGATTTCGCAAGTTTAAATGATGCGGTCTCGCGTCTTTTCGGTGATATCAACATTGACGAGGTAAGGAAGTCCTTTCGGGCTAAGTTTGATTTGATCGACATAAATGCCGCGATCCTCATCCAGAATTTTGATTCTATCTACGAAATCGACACCATCGACTTGCTCGACAATATGGAACAGGTCAACCTTGTAAACGCTTCGTCCAAAGCCCCAGCCTTGTTCGTCACGGCCACCCACGATCGGATGCAGGAAGCGTCTTAGGGAAGCTTCGATTTCACGTTTAAGACGTTCGCTTGAACCTGTTGAGGTACGAATGATTTCGAGACTGATGCTAAGTTCTACGTATTGTGGACGCTCTACGTTTACTTTAACTGTGACCAGACGGCGCTCATCCAGATACGTTTTGACGCGTCTAATAAGTTCCGTTGTCGGCACGAGTTTGAGCTTGTAATCCTTTTTGTTCAGATCGAATTTCGGAACAACAACAACGCAGACTTCACCTTCTCGCTCGGTGCTTGGCAAACAAGTTGCTCTGGCGATTGCGTTAGAGCTCTGGAGAGCGAGAACTTCGAAGTCTTCTTTTGTAACTGCGCGATAACGGCTCTTAATAACATAAGGACCACGCTGTTTTAAAGCTTCGAGCGTTTCAACATCGCTGCCGCCTGCTGCATTGTAGTGGTTTGTTACGCCATCGATATATGCAATAGCCTGACGAATTGTCGTTGCCTGATTTGGGCCAACGTTACCGCGTGCACCGCCGCCGACACAATAGTGCGTTGAGCGGACGTTCTGATCGAGAAGCGGAGGCATCATACCGCGCGTACCATCGCCGAAACGAACTTTACCCGAAAGTCTGTCGATTCTGTAATGACGGCTGCGCGAATTGGAAGCATAGAAACTATCTACACACTGCCAACGTACCCAAACACCATCGCCACGAGGATCGCTCTCGATGAATTTCTCTGAACCATACAATGCTTCAAGTTCTGCCATTTCTTCGTCTCGTGGACGCTCTTTCTCGCGAACCCAGATCTTTTCACCTTCAAGAACGGGTTTGTTCAAAAGTGTGAATACTTGGTTCGGTGTACCACGGCCTGTTCCGAGAATTTCGAAGTTAAGCGTACGACGGTTAATCGCTTCGACGGTGTTGAACATGATGTGGTCAATTTGCGGAAGCTCTTCATAACCACCCATTTCAAGACGGACTCTGATCCAGAATAAGTTCTCACCAAATTTTCTCGTTGGCGCCATGTCCTTAGGTCCTAAGAACATAACATATCCTGTTTCAGTAAATGCTCGTGTGCCGTCGTTTACACCAAGATCACGCCAATCTTTGCCATCCCAGTATTCCCAGGCAAGCTTCTTGTTGCCATAGTACTGTTCTTCCATTTTGCGGTAGTACGATTTGAGCCATCGAGCATCGTGTTCGTCACGTTCGAATTTGGAAGCTGACGTCGTTGGAATGTGGAAGAAAATTTGAATCTGTTCGTTCGGGAACGGACCATTCATGCCGAAATACATCGACGGATTCTCATCGGGAATCGCTTCGAATACCTGAACTTGGGTCAAGCTTTCGCCAACATTCTCGGTGATGTCGTTGTAGCGGAAATCGTTGTACGTATAAACTCGAGCGGGTGCTCTGCTTGCCTCTTCGTATTTGATACGCATCGACTTGAGTTGAGGCGGACGAAGCGGACGCTCGTCAAACCACGTCCATTTGTCGCCATCAAGCATGTACATACCAGGAACACCATAATCGCCCTGAAGTACGCGAGCTCTGACCCAATACGTTTCGGAATCATTAACACGCGTTTTCTGCATATCCGCAGGCAGAGTGAAGCTGACGGTGCCATTGCGCGTAAAGCAGTAGGTCGAATCGTCAAAGTTGAGACCTTTAAGCGCTTCATCTACGCCTTTCGGATTGACCGTTCCAATATGCTGCCATTGTTTGCCGTCATAGTATTCCCAAACAATTTGAAGATCGTTTGATGGATTCAATCCGCTGATGTTCACGGCATCTGAAAGTTCAAAGTCGATTCGGATGCGTGCACCAGGATGGCCAAACAATTCTTCGTTGCCAATATAGAACGCACAGTCTGCTACCGGCTCTTTGTGGAAGGGATAAAATGCCTTCGACATGTCGAGCGCAATGTAATCGTTCGTGCTCGTAAGCGCCAATACCTGCTCGGGGATGATACCTTCGCCTAGGATCTCTATGCGCATCGAGATCTTTTCAACGATGGTCATTTCTTCATTTTGAGGCACATTGACAAGTCGACCGCGAAGCCAGAAGCCCTCTTCTTCATTGACAAAACACTTCTCCCAGCCTTCGACACCGTTAAATGCAATCCAGCCCGTAGGAAGTTCCTGCGTTGACTGCTCTAATTCTTTCCAACGGTGACCATTCCAGTATTCCCATTCGCAAAGTGTCGGGAAGTCTGTATCCGGACTGTTCGGTGTATCAACGCCCAAGATGAGCAACGCCTCTTCGTTCAATGCCTCGAGATGATCATCTTTAATATATATATATCGCTCTATACGTTGGCAGCCCATAAACGCTTCGAATGACTGGTTCGGGCGGCCGTTCATGTACGGCGTGTTGTCCGCATAAATATCGTGGAATTGCGAAAAACAACGTACGATTGAGGTCGGAAGTACAACAAGATCTTTCAGCGTTTCAAAAATGATCGGCGCTTCATCACTCTTATAGTTCGTAGCAATGCTCGTACCTGCCGGAATAACCTGGAAATTTCTTGCGCCAGGTACCAAGCTGAACGTCAAGTCAACACTCGCCGGGTGTGGCGGCTGCATGTCGATGCCCATCAAATCCAAAAATGCTAAGTAGTTCTTCTCCGCTACACGGTTAAGACGATAAAGAAGAATTTCTACGAGCCAGGCAAAGAGCTCTATTAGCGTAATACCTGGATCTGACGCGTTGTGGTTTGTCCATTCGGGACAATATTTGGGAATTAGGTCTATCGCCTCGCGTACAAGATCTTCCCATTTGCGGTCGTCTAGTTTCGGTAATGGTATCATGCTTCTCCCTCTTTACGAAGATAAAATGGATAAACCAAATTGGCTGACGTGTTCGTCCTTCGAATCACATATGAAATCGATACATTCATTCGCGTCGGCTCGTCTTCGTCCGGCGTCGCCTTAACTTCTATATTCGTTACGCGTGGTTCAAATGCTGTTAACGATCGCTTCACTTCATACTCTATCTTCGCCGCTGTTAACATCGTATTCGGCTCAAATAAAATATCGTGTATTGCACAACCAAATTCAGGTCGGAATAAACGTTCGCCAGGTGCTGTCCCTAAAATCAACATCATGCTCTGACGTATGTTCGCATTCTCTGATGTGGTCTCTGTCCCGCCCAGGACATCAATCTGCATAGGAAACGAAAATCCGCTCCCCACAAATATATTCTTGGCCATATCTTATTCTCCAGCGACTAAAATGCATTCGCTCCTTCGATCCAACGTCCGCATTCCGTGCACTTAATCTGTATGCCTGCACCTTCCTCTGTCACTTCGATCGCCTTCTTGCCGCAAAATGGACAAATTAAGCCATCCGTGTGCCCGGAAATAACTTCGTCAAGAATATCCTGCCAATCGGCCACTTCATCGTAATCCATTCCCTTACCTCCTCTGTGCTTGCGCTTTCCCTATATCTTTAATATTGCTTGCCTACTGTTTGCATAGACACCATAGAACTCTTAAGATTTACCACACTTATCGCCAAATATGCGAAAATATTTGTACCTCTTTCACCTCTTTGCTTACCTTTTTCTCCCTTCTTTGCCTTTACACCTACATTGCGCTTTAAAATCCTTGACCTTTCGACATAGAAATAAGAAGCTTAAAAAACTGCCTTTCTTTTCTCTTTGGAGGTTACTCTTATGGCTAAACATAGACAGGAAAAAGTTGGTCACGAATTGCTCCGCGTCCTCGCTACTGCTCTGCTGCAGGACGTCAAAGATCCACGCCTCTCCGCTGTTACGCTCACTGAAGTGCGCGTCTCCGCTGACCTTCAGATCGCTCACGTAAATTGGCTCTGCGATAAATCCGCTCCGCGCGACGAAATTACTACCGGTCTGCAAAAAGCTACCCCCTTCCTTCGATCCCTCATCGGCGAAAAACTTGAGCTCCGTCGCGTTCCTACCCTCGTCTTCCACTATGACGAAGCCTTCGAACAGGGCGAACATATGTCTCAACTCCTCGCCTCCCTTCGCAAAAATGGTCAGATGGGAGCGGATAACTCATGATTAATTTCTCTCGGTTGCCTCACTTGCAGATCAATTTGCCTGCAATGGTTGAGGCTATTCAAAAGGCTCATAAAATTCTCGTCACAATGCATTGTAGACCAGATGGCGATGCTGCTGGTTCTGCAATCGCTATGTCACACATCCTTAAAGCCCTTCATAAAGATGTCACCGTGTTCAACGTCGATGATATCCCAAACACCTTTGCGTTTCTCGATGGCGCTCAGGACGTTATCCACGAATTAACGGACTTTAATTACGATTTGCTCATGGTCCTCGATTGCGCTGAGCCTGCCCTCTTGGGAAAAAAATTCCCTTACGAACAGCTCACATGCCCTCGCGTCTTCATCGATCACCACAGCATTCCCTGGACGGACTGCATCGTCAATCTCCACGATTCCCATGCCTCCGCTGCAGGCGAGATTATCTTTCATCTTATGAATGCTCTGGGCGTCTCGCTTACCCCGCAAATCGCTGCTGCACTCTACACTTCGATCATTACAGATACGGGATCCTACAGATATACGTCTACAACGCCTGATTCCATGCTCATTAGCGCACATTTGCTCGCTGCAGGCATCGACGTCTGGGACATCTGCTCCCATATTTACGAAAATAATCCCGTCGAAAAAGTTAAACTGCTCGGACTCGTCCTCCAAACGCTCTGGCTCTCCGAGGATGGCCTCGTCGCATCACTTCATGCTTCGCGTGATATGCTCAAAGCTTGTCACTGCACGGGCGCAATGACCGATGGGTTCGTTAACTACGCTCGAAGTATCCACGGCGTTGAGGTCAGCCTCTTCCTGACACAGCTCGAAGAAAATCATTACAGACTCAGCTTCCGTTCTCGCGGAAATCTCGATGTCTCTAAAATTGCCGCCTCCTTCGGTGGCGGTGGCCACAAAAATGCTGCGGCGTGTACAATCGATGGTTCCGTTGATGAAATTCAAAAACGCGTTTCCGAAATCGTGCACGAAAAACTCGATCAGCTTAAAGTTTAACTTTTGACTCGATCAACTGATCTAAAAACAATTAAAGGCGTTGTAAACAACGCCTTTAATTTTATTCTTAAACGCCTATTGTTGCGTTACCACACCAATCGCGCTCTAAACGTCTCTCCGTTGATATTTTCCCACGCAATATAACGAGCATTGTTGCTCAAACTTGCGTGAAGTCTGATCTCATGATTCGGATTGGCTACGCGCATCCGCATTTGTGTTCGCAGATTCACAATGACAACATCGCCTTGGGTGATGACGTGGCCGTCGTCACTCGTTTCGTTGTAGATCAGATATTTGCCGTCCGGTGAAAATCTCGGATCTGAGCCTTTGGCATCCTGATAGACAACCTCGTTTTGATTGATGTCATACAAATTTACGCCCGTCGTTAGACCCGAAAAAACAATGAATTGTTCGTCTGACGAAACTTTGGGGCCTGAATAACGATCGATCGTAATATCCGAAATGGCCAGCAATTTATGGTTGCGCTTCATAATGATAATGTCTTCTGCGTCATAGACGATAACGGCACGGTCGTGAAGCGTCATGCGGCTGCGGAACGCGGCCTTTTGGTTTGTAATCGAAAAATTCAGCTTTTGTCCGCGCTCCATAAACGGTGCCGTTCGCTCGCGAACATAAAAATGATCGTTGTCTGTCCACGTCACATGGCTCGAAATATCCGGACTCTCTAAAACGAGCTCGGCTTTGGATGAGATCTCCGTCCACTGATAAAGCTTGCCTACTTCTCCCATCGAACGACTCGGTTGCGTGAGAATGACACTTTTGCCATCCGGTGAGATGACCGGTGTACGCAAGCCATCCGCAATTTGGACCTGATCTGCAACTTTAATGTCTGCTGACTGTTTGAGACTCCAAAAATGATCGCGATTGAGGCGCACCATTGCACCATTTTCGGGCTCAACGGACATCTGAGCCATCGCAGTACAAGGCGCACTTACAAGGGTTGCAAACGCAAGGAATTTAGCAAGAATAGAAAGTTTTTTCATTTGAAGTGCTCCTTAATCTTCTTTTCGACGGCGAAGCATGAGGCCGGAAAGGGCTGTTGCTAAGATGGCAAAGATACCGTAAGGCGCTGCCTGGGTACGTCCAGCGATACCGGTAACCGAACAATCTGATTCGGTCGATTCCAGTTTAATGATAGGTTCTGCGCCCGTCTCAATGTTCGTCGCGTTGTTCGATCCATCTTTCGCTGTAAGGGCGATCTTGCAGGGGATGTAATCAATACCCGACTCGATATCGATCGTCACGGCCTGACATGATGCCGTATTGGAGTGGTAGCCTTCGGCACTTGCCGTCACGACGTACATTCCCGGTACGACATCGTCTATGCGCCACGTTTTGCAAGCATCGTTGTCACACGAGGTGCTGTGCGGCGTGTAGTTGACCGTTGTGCCGTTTTCGACGGTGACCTTCGCATCAATGAGATAGCCTTCACTACGTGCGTCGTAAACGGATCCTGCAAGTGTCGCGTTGGCATCTGCTTTGGAGTAGATTGAGGTGTTGCAAACGTTTTCTTGTCCCGCTGCAACTTTGCACGTCGATTTCGCGTCGACATATCCTTCGGCTTTGGCTGTGATCGTGTAGGTACCCGGTTTGAGCTCGAGTGACCACGCTTTGTCTGTACTGCTCGACAGCGTTTCAACGACGCCCTTTTCGTTCGAAATCGTGATTTGTGCACTGACATTGGACTGCGAAACTGCATCGATGACGTTGCCCGTTACGGCGATTGTCTCAGGCGCAAGTGCCAGCATACAGCTGACAACTTCGCCCGAAATGGCGGCACATTGTACGGTGCTCGGCTTGTACCCCGTCGATTCACCTCGAACAGTGTATTGGCCTGCAGGCAGGTAGAACTGCCACGATCCTGTACCATTGTAGTCGGACGAATACCCTGTGCCTTCAATATAAACTGTACCGGCGATCAGTGCGTCTGTCTCGGAATCGCGAATCGTACCGCGCATCATGCCGGGATCTTTCTTTTCATCTTCTTTGGGTACGGGCTTCAGGGCAATGTCGCAATTCTTTGTTTCACCGCGTCCAACTGTGCAGCTCACCGAACCAAGTTCGTAACCATTCGACTCGGCTGTAATGGTGTAAGTACCCGCTGCAACGTTGAAAGACCATGCCGTCTTTCCGTCATAAGCAGCCGTATTCGTTCCCAACATGACGGTACTGGCAATTTTGGCGCCTGTTTCGGCGTCCGTAACGGATCCCGCAATCGTGCCTTTCTTCGGATTGAGAGTGATTGGACAAGCCGTCGTTCCGCCAGAGGTCACTTTGCAGGACACGGAGTTTTGATCATATCCTGTAGCCGTCGCCGTGATCGTGTAGGTGCCCGCATCGAGCGAAAATGCCCAATCTTTGTTGCCATCATAATTGACGCTGCTTCCACCGGCTACGGTGACATTCGCTGCCACTTTTGAACCCGATGCGCTGTCTTTGACGGATCCCGTCGCCGTACCTTTGGCAGGCGCTGCAGCTTTTTTGGGAATGTTGATCGAGCAGTACGAAATCTGTCCTGCTGTGACGGGCGAACAATCGCTGCGCTTGTTCGACGTGTAACCTTCCTTCGAAGCTTCACACGTGTAAGCGCCCGTAGGAACCGTAAATTTGGAAATATCCGTCGCCGAACTCGTCAGCGTTACACCGCCGCATTTGTACGTTGCACCCGCGACTTTGGGATTGTTCGTGTTGAGCGTTTCACCCTCAAAGACGTATCCGTAAACGTAACCCGTCGAGGGCTGCGGCGTGGTCGAGCCCGAGCATTTGGCCGGATCGCCTCCCCACGTCGAGACTAACGCTTCACAATGGGCCTTCGCCGCTGAGTTGCGGTGCGTGTCGCTCTTCAAATACTGCGCATCCGTCGAACAGTTCACGATAAACGCAAGCTCCGTCAGGGTCGCCGGCATGTTCGTGTAGTGGACGACGTAAAAATTCGCTTCTTTCACGCCGCGATTTGCCAGTGGCCACACCGCAAGCATGTTGTTTTGAATTGCTTTGGCCTGCGTGCCGCTCTTCTTCGACGTGTTCCCCGTGTAGCAGTACGTCTCAATGCCCGTTGCCGAGGTCGCCGACGCCGAGTTCGTGTGAATGCTCGCAAAGGTGTCTACGCCCTTGTTGTTCGCGTATTCCGTGCGGCCTGCCAAACTCACATACGTGTCCGTCGTGCGCGTCATGTAAACCGTGTAGCCAGCTTTTTCTAACATTGATTTGAGCTTAGTCGCGACGGACAGGTTGATCTCTGCTTCAACCAGATTGCATCCCGTTGCTCCAGGATCTGACCCACCATGTCCGGGATCCAGACAAATCGATACCGCATAGGCATCACTTGCCAATAACATCAATGCTGCTGAAACAATCAGTGAGGCTCGCTTACTTTTCATTACTCTTAGGCTCCTTTTGCCCTGTCAGCGCCGACGACGCCAATTCTATTTTCTTCTCCCTATCTAATGAACAAAGCGCGCCTTGGCAAACGCAAAAATATATCATCGCTTCGGTTTGCTCCAGCTTGGCCCGCACACTCCCTCCAAACGTGTTCCGAGGCTTTTTGTGTGATGCCTTCATCGCACACGTGCAAACAGACTTCCACATCGTGTGAACGCTCCAAAGCATTCGTGCAAAGCCATTTCCACATCTTGTGATCGCCCCTTTGCACGCATGTAAAGCCCTTCCTCAAATTGTGAACGCCTCAAAGCATTCGTGCAAATAGACTTTCACATCGTGTGAACGCCTCAAAACAGTCGTGCAAACAGACATTCACATCGTGTGAATGCCCCAAAACAGTCGTGCGATGCCCATCCACAAAGTGTGAATGTCCCAAAACAGTCGTGCTACGTCCGTTCACATCGTGTACTGCCTCAAGTCTCTCTTGTGATGCCCATCCACAAAGTGTGAACGGTTCAAAGCATTCGTGCAAAGCCCCATCCACAAAGTGTGAACGGTTCAAAGCAGCCGTGCAAAGCATCATCCACAAAGTGTGAACGGTTCAAAGCATTCGTGCGATGGCTGTCCTCAAATTGTGGCATGGTCGAGGCGCGTCGAGTGCGGTTTAAGCGCAGCGTTGCATGGCTAGGCTTCGTGGATGGGGTAGGGGCTTCGCCTATTGAAGTGTCCCCCAAATCAAGGACAATTTGAAAACGAGGGGGCGACATCCCTCATTTGTTTTGATAAAATACTCGACCACTATTCCAGAGGATAAGGCAACGCTGAGGAGCGACCCGAGCGCTGGTATAGTAGTGAGG
>JAZRWH010000052.1:0-19378 GCA_045599585.1 Myxococcota bacterium | reverse complement strand
CCCTCTCCACCTGCCCCCACCTTCCGCTTTCCTCAATCGATCCCACAAAATCTACCCTTACTATGATCTCAATCAACGAACTCATTGACCAAATGGATGTCTATGGCCCACAAAAATGTGCCTACCTCCCCGATCAATCCGAATACATCCGCGCAATTCGATGCCCCAATTTGCCTAATTTACTCCACGCTGAACTCGCTGAACGCGGCTTTAGACACTCCGGAGATATGTTCTATCGCCCTGAATGCCCACAATGCAGTCAGTGTTACCCCATACGCATTGATCCTCGTCAGTTCAAACCTACAAAAAAACAACGCCATATCCTCAATATCAATGCCGATATCGCTATCTCAATCAAGCCACCTTCCCCTTCTCAAGAAAAACTGGATCTATTTAATAAATATACCACCTATAAACATCCCCAAAGTCCCACAATCGCTTCGCTCGATGAACTCCATCGATTGCTCGGCAATTTACCCTCCTCCGCCGAAATCCAGTACACCCTCGAGGGTCGCCTCATCGCAATTACAGCCGCTGATATCATCCCAAAACGCGCCTTTATGAGCGATTACCATTTCTTCGATCCTGACTTCGCCAAACGCTCCATCGGCGTTTTCTCAATGCTCGCCGAAATTATACTCACCCAATCCCTCCAAATCCCGTACTTCTATCCTGGCTTCTGGATCCCAACCTGCCCTAAAATGAATTACAAAGCCAACTACCGTCCAAATCAACTCCTCATCGACGGCATTTGGCAAGATAACCCCTTCTTATAATCATCGCTTTCTCACCAAGAAAATATTTATTCTTTCCGCCTTGCATAAGCATTATTATTTAAAAGGGGGAAGTCTCCCCCTGAGCGGCTATTTCTCGCGCTTTCACGCGGAAATACGCCGCTACCCCCTCTTCGCCTGCGGCACCCATAATAAACCATTCAATAAACACGTCCTATCATCAGGTACCACCATGTTTAACCATGCAAATAGTCTACTCAAGTTTTCTTTCGCACACTTGCTCATAGCGACTTGTCTCGTTGGCTGTAGCGTTGACGAGCCCGTCGATGCAGGCGATCCATGCCCTACAAATAAAGATGGTGTCCTCGAATATATAGGCAACACAAGCTGCACACAAACCAATGCAACAGATTGTAGCTTTGAAAATAGAACTTACAATTACAAAGACTATTTTGAGATCAAATCCTGCCCGCTAGAATTTGCAAAGTGTAATAAACTGGCAAATTCTACAACGTATTATTGTAGCGATAAATGTGAGGAAGACAGTGTAAGACGAGGTAATACCTGTATAAACCCATCCGATAATACAACTTGTGGCGCTAGCAATGATTATGCTGGTTTAGACTGTACACCTACAAATCGAGAATGTGTATATGATAATGAAAAAGGCTATTCTTGCAGCGAAAAATGTACGGCTGATACCGTAAGATATGGTAATACTTGTCTAAATCCATCTGATAATACAACTTGTGATGCAAGCAAAACTCACCCTGGCATCGACTGCACCCAAACAGGACAATCCTGTTATAAAAGTGCAGAAGGCGCTTACGCCTGTACTGCAGTCTCTACATCATGTACAAACGGCCAACAAGATCCAGACGAAGACGCCGTCGACTGCGGTGGTTCCTGCGCACCTTGCAAAACTTGTATTCAACATACCGATTGTACAACAGGCTTTTGTGACGTCGCTAAAGGCTTTGTGTGCTCAAAAAAATGCCAGAGCGACGACGATTGTTTAAATGATGGTGACGTCTGCCGCGAAGACGGACGTTGTGCTCCCGCTATTTTCGAGGCTGTCATCTCAATAAACACAACTAATACAACTGTTTCTTTGCCGCATAATGAAAGTTTTTTATATAATTATCAGATCTTATGGGGCGATGAAGACAAACTCGTCAAAATTGAAGATACTAAACGCTATGACAAAATCGAAGAAACCGGTATTACACATACTTATAAAAAAGCTGGCCAATATACAGTCCGTATTCTGGGAAAATTCTATTGGGAAGTTTTATCAGATACTGGAACAATTAATACAAAAAAACTTGATGAAAGCATTCAATCTACAGTCAATCCTTATCTAAAAGAAGTTCACTCCTACGGTACAGTATTTTTTGGCAAGTACGCCTTTTACGGAACAACAAACCTCACGCACCTGCCCAGTGATGAGGTTCCACTTCTTAAAACCAGCGACTTATCTTACTGGTTCGCAAAAACTGGAAATATCGACGGAATAGTCGTCATGGATACAAGCCGCGTAGAAAATATGGTGGGGTTATTTAAGGCATCGACTTTCAACCAGCCGTTAATGTTTGATACATCAAATGTTACGAACATGAACAGTATGTTCGCATCTGCTACTTTTTTTAACCAAAAACTACCGGAATCGTTTAATACTTCAAATGTTAAAAACATGGGCAGTATGTTCGCATATGCTACAAATTATAATCAACCACTACCTAATTCATTTGACACTTCGAAAGTTACAAATATGAACAGTATGTTCGCATCTGCTACAAATTACAATCAACCACTACCTGATTCTTTTAATACTTCAAACGTTACAGACATGGGCAGTATGTTTTCATCTGCTACAAATTATAATCAACCGCTACCTGACTCATTTGACACTTCAAACGTTATATATATGGGAAGCATGTTCGAACATGCCAAAAATTACAATCAACCGCTACCAAAATCTTTTAACACGACTAATGTTGAAGATTTAACTGCTATGTTTGCAAATGCTACGAGCTACAACCAGCCTCTACCTGAATCGTTTGACACTTCAAACGTTATATATATGTTCCGTATGTTCGACAATGCGACAAGTTATAACCAACCGCTACCCAAATCTTTTAATACTGCTAAAACAGAAAATATGATGAGAATGTTTTATTCTGCCTCATCATTTGATCAAGATATTTCTAACTTTATATTTATGGAAGAGTGTGATATCGACAATATGCTCGAAGAAACCAAAATGAGTAAAGAAAACTATTGCAAAGTCCTCGAAAAATACATGGCTGATACAGAAATTCTTCATCCAGATCTTGGTCTTGGCAATTATGAAGTCGTTTGCAAATAAACATTACACTGAAATTTCAAAGGGGCATCCGCAATACGACGCCCCTTCAGGCCGTCCGCAGGACCAAATGAGGATGAAAAAAGTATAAAATTCTGTAACGAGCGCATTTCGTTACAGTGAATAAAAATATGTTGTGGAACAATAAAGATAAAAATATACCTTGAGAAAATTCATTTCATTGCGTCAGTGAATTTTTTTGTGAGACTGCAATGATCAACATTATATAGATGTATCTACGAACAAACCTTCAGAAAAAAAACAAAAAACTGCATCCCGCACTTGACGATTCTGAGGACGTGCACACACTCTGTAGCTGTCAGACGATGATAGCAATCAATACCATCGAAGATAGGACTTTTACATTATTATTGCATCTAACGTCATAGGTGCATCATTTGATAGGAGGTAATTATGTTTACACTTTGGAGTGATATGGATCGTCTTTTTAACATTCTTAATGATCGTGACTATCGCTATGCTGCTGCGCAAAAGAGTCCGAAGTTTAGAATGAATCTCCTCGACAAAGGTGAAAATATTGAATTTGTAGCTGAATTGCCGGGTCTTTCTGACAAGGATATTACGCTCGAAGTACATAACGAAACGCTCACACTTAGCGCCAAACGCGATATTCAGCACAATAAAGAGAATAATATCTATTTGGCTGAACGTAGCTCGTGGGACATCAAACGCAGTATCTCACTTCCACTTCCGATTGACGTCGACAAAGCGAAAGCATCCTTTAAAGACGGCGTTCTCCGCGTCACGCTGCCCAAAGCGCCTAGCTCGCGTCCGCAACAAATCGCGATTAATGCTTAATTTCAATTTTGCGCTGCATATCTAACGTTTTGTACAAAGTATAAATTATCTTATATAGGAGAATGTATCATGTCAGAAGAAATGGCTAATGCTAATGTCAATCATAACGCAATGGAAAATGCCAATAGCATCCCTTACGTTGAGTGCTCGCCCGACTGCGATATCGAAGAGGCCAAAGACGAATTCATCGTTACAATGGATATGCCCGGACTCAATTCCAAAGCCATTAAAGTTGAACTTGATCGCGATATGCTAAACGTTTCAGCAGTCGCCGAGATCGACGGCCTCGAAGCTCGCCTCTACAAACGTCAGTTTCGCGTTATGCGCGGATTGGATGCTACAAAAGTTCAAGCCGACTACAAGTTGGGCATCCTCACGCTAAGATTGCCTAAACCAGTCGCACAACAGGCCAAAAAAATTCAAATTCAGTGTGAATAACCTCACTCACGCGTGACCACTTTCGTTCACGTACAGCATCCTAAGCGGCACAGTTTGTATAACTGTGCCGCTTTTTTTTTACCTGACAACAAATAATCCAAATCATACCCCCTCAAAAAAAAGAACACACACACGGCGTATTGGCAAAGCCAATAGCCGTGCCGGCCTGACGTATTGAGCAAAGCGAAAAGTCAGGCCTCCCTAAAAAGACCAACACAATTGATCAAAATATCGTCAAGCCCTAAACTGCACGCTCTGCGCAAAACGATCAAACAGCGCAGAACAGTTTTTTGAGGAGAACTACACATGGACAACAAAAGCAGCACCCCAGACCACATTCTGGTACGTGGTGCACGCGTACATAATCTTAAGAATATCGACATCGACATTCCACTCAATCAAATCGTGGGCATTGCCGGCGTCTCCGGCTCGGGCAAATCATCGCTGGCACAGGGCGTTTTGTATGCTGAAGGTTCGCGACGCTATTTGGAAGCGCTGTCGACATACACGCGACGACGCATGACACAAGCTTCAAAAGCTGACGTCGATGAAGTACTGTACGTTCCGGCTGCGTTGGCGCTCCACCAAAGGCCTGGCGCTGGCGGCATTCGCTCTACCTTCGGCACTGGCACAGAGCTTTTGAACAGTTTGCGCCTCATGTACTCAAGACTGGCTCACCATCGTTGTCCCAACGGTCACACCGTCGAACCGACGTTTGCTATCGCCGCAGATCAAGAACTCGTCTGCCCCACTTGCTGCGCTCACTTTCTCGCACCGTCCGCCGAAGAGCTCGCTTTTAACAGCCAAGGCGCATGTAAATGTTGCAGCGGAACAGGTATGGTGCGCACGGTCAACCGCGCTACGCTCGTCCCGGATATGCGACTTACGATTGATGACGGCGCCGTTGCGCCTTGGAATTCGCTCATGTGGTCACTCATGACCGACGTCTGCCGCGCCATGGGCGTACGCACCGACGTGCCCTTCAAAGATCTCACGGACGAAGAAAAAGCCATCGTCTATGACGGGCCTATGGTTAAAAAACACATCTTCTATAAATCGAAGAATACGGAATGCGTCACAGCTGGCGAAATGGATTTTACTTATTACAGCGCCACGGCAACAGTCCTGAATGCACTCAACAAGGTCAAAGATGAAAAAGGCATGAAACGCGTCGAACGCTTCCTCAAAGAAGACACTTGCCCCGAATGTGGCGGTTCGCGTCTGTCTGAAGTTGCGCGCGCACCCAAGATCATGGGGTTAAGCCTCGATGAAGTCTGCCGCATGCCGCTCAAACAACTCGTCGAATGGGTCAGTCTCATCCCCGAATCCCTTCCGGCATCAATGCACGCCATGGCCAACAGCATCTGTGAAGCCTTTGTCGCGCCCGCAAAACGCCTCCTTGAACTCGGCCTGTCGTACCTGTCACTCGATCGCGCTGCTTCCACCCTTTCAACAGGCGAACGTCAACGTATGCAATTGGCTCGCGCTGTACGCAACCGAACAACCGGCGTCCTCTACGTCCTCGATGAACCCTCTATCGGACTACATCCCGCTAATATCGTCGGCCTAAATGGCGTTATGCATGACCTCGTTCGCGACGGAAACTCCGTTTTGCTCGTCGACCACGACACACAAATCCTCAAAGAAGCTGACTGGCTCATCGAAATGGGCCCTTGCGCTGGCGCTGAAGGCGGACGCGTCATCAATCAGGGGCCCCTCAAAACCGTCATGCATAACCCAAACTCACAAATCGGCCCCTTCTTGTGCGGACAAACGGCTGCTAATACATCGACCATCAAACCCGCTCAATTGTTCGCTAACGGCACCATCCACCTCGAAACATCCACCATTCATACGGTTAAACCCCTTTCGATCACCATTCCCAAAGGTCGACTCACAGTCGTAACCGGCGTTTCAGGCTCGGGCAAAACTACCCTCGTGCTCGAAAGTCTCGTACCCGCAATTCAATCACTCACCGAAGGTGCAATCGCCCCAGAACACATCGTTTCGATTGATGCCCCTGGCATTGATCGTATCAAACTCATCGACGCTTCTCCCATCGGCATCAACATCCGATCGACCGTAGCTACCTACGCCAACGTCCACGATGAACTACGAAAAATCTACGCTCGCACGGCCGACGCAAAACTCCAAGGCTACAAGGCTGGCGACTTCTCTTACAACACAGGCCGCCTACGATGCCCAACCTGCGACGGCACTGGCGCCATCAGCCTCGACGTTCAATTTCTCCCCGATGTCGATATTCCCTGCCCTGATTGCCACGGATCGCGCTACGCAAAAATCGCTAATCGCATCAAATACGCCAACAAATCCGGCCTAAATCACTCACTTCCCGAGCTCATGGACATGGATGTCACCTCTGCACTCGCTTTTTGCAAAGACATGACCACAGTCCGAACACGCCTCAAAGTCCTCGAAAATCTCGGACTCGGCTACCTCACCCTCGGCGAAGAAACGCCTAGCCTCTCCGGTGGCGAAGCTCAGCGTCTCAAACTCGCTAGCGAACTCGGAAAAGCCCAAGATAAAAGCATTTTCGTGTTTGATGAACCTACAATCGGACTACACCCGCTCGATGTCCGCTCTCTGCTCAGCATCTTCAAATCCCTCATCGATAAAGGCGCAACCGTCATCGTCATCGAACATGACCTCGATGTCATTCGAAGCGCCGATTATATCATCGATATGGGGCCTGGCGGCGGCAACGAAGGAGGAACAATCGTTATCTGCGGTTCCCCGAATGACGTTAAATCCTGCCCTAAAAGTCAAACAGGACGCTTCATTTAATCGAGTTTGTGAATTTGCGCGCCCTATTGCTTCGCAATACGGGCCGCGCCTGCGGCTATCGGCTTCGCCAATACGCCGCAGTTTTCATTTTAATAATGCCCACCCAACAATCCTTACATCGCCTTTATACAAAAAAAGGTACCCTTTAAGAGCACCTTCTTGTTAGACAAACGATTCGAAAGAATTAGGCTTCTTTCTTCTCATCAGAAATTTCTTCGTCAGAAGCTTCGTCTTCGTCAGAAGCTTCGTCTTCGCTATCTTCATCACGATCATTATCTTCACTATCTTCATCAGAAGTCGGAACTTCCTCCTCTTTCTTCCTCAAAGCAGACCAGATCATGAAGGCAATAAGAAGAATGATGACCGGCTTAAGACCAATCTGCGTCGAAAGCGGAAGCGAGGGTTTTTCTGGAAGCTTGTACTCCTCCATAAGAAGTTTCAGGACTTCAGGCTCCAGGTCACCTGCCGTGTCTTCACGATCATTACACAAAACATACTTGATTTCACCGTGATTCCATACAGGCATCCAGAACAATTCAAACTGTTCATAATGCAGACAGATGTTAGCATGCTCGCCGTTGTCAAACTGTACGTCTGCAGGCAGACTCTGCACAATTTGAACCTCAGGACCGTTGCCCCAAACGATGATACCGCCTCGTGCCTGCGCTTCAGACGAAAATGAGCAAAATGCACACAAGGCAAACATTATGCTTAAAACTGGAAGAATATACTTCAACATATTTATCACTCCTCAATACTAAAGAGATTCATGATTGCCCTCATTGGCAATCCCAATTCAAAAGGCATGTCATGCTTTTAAAGCAAATAATAATCTTGTGTCAATATTGTTTAACAAACGTCTATTTCCTAAACAATCGTGCAAATGTAAGTATTTGTAGGAATTACTACGATATATCGTCACGCTTTATGTAAATGCAACGCATAAATTATTTTTTAAAGAGTTTACGCGTTTATATTCTATACTAAAAAACAAACGCTCAAAAGCCTTGATGTACATCCTTTCTTGAGTTGACGCTTTCATTCTTGACAAGATAGATATAGGACGCACGTCCTAAAGCTTTTGAGCAAAGGACCTGGCCTGGCAATGCTACTGCAAACTTGGATGCGATCACTATGAACGCTTTTGAAGAAATCACTACAACCATTGAGCAATACGATTCAATTACGCTCGAAGAAATGAAAGCCGTACGAATGATGAACCGCACAGACACGAAATATGTCATTGCCATTTCATCCCTCGTCGAACTCCTCAAACGCTCGGTCCAAGATTATCGCGTACAAGAAGTCGATGGCGAAAAACTCATCGCCTACCATACCGTTTATTACGATACCATCGATCAAGCGATGTATATCGCCCATCAGAATGGCAAAAAAACACGCGAAAAAATTAGACTTCGAACTTACGTCTCTTCTGGACTAACTTTTTTCGAAATTAAAAATAAAAATAATCGCGGACGTACAGATAAAAAGCGTATCCAAATTGCCCTCGAAAACACCTCGTTTCTAACGGACGACACGACGCGCAAGTTTCTAAAAAAACACGCGTGGTACACGCCCGAACAACTCTCACCCCAGCTTGAAAACGTATTTAAACGCATTACGCTCGTCAATCGAGATATGACCGAACGTCTTACCCTCGACCTCGGGCTTGCTTTTCATAATATCATCAACGATCATTCCGCTTCACTCGACGGCATCGTCATCGTCGAACTCAAACGCGATGGACGTACGCCATCGCCCATGCACGAACTTCTCATAAAAATGCATATTCATTCGAGCGGATTTAGTAAATATTGTATGGGATACGCGCTCACCGACCCAACACTCAAACAAAATCGCTTTAAACAACGCATTCACAATACACTTAAACTCAACAACATGAACGCATTATGAGTAATATTATGGATTATATTACATCAAATTCATACATTATGCTGATCATCAGCTTCCTCCTTAATGCTGCAGTCGTCTTCGTCGTTACGCACTGCTTCTATTTTCCAAAAAGTCACCGCCGCGATTACTACTTTACTTTTATTCTTATGAGCATCGCGACATTCCTTCTGCTCTACACACTCAACGACGTTAAACTCAAATCTGGTATTGCACTCGGTTTGTTTGCGATCTTTAGTATTATTAGATTTCGCACTGAATCTATGCCCGTCCGCGAAATGACCTACCTTTTTGTCATTATCGCATCGTCCGTTATCAATGCCATGTTTAGTCAGGTTGGTGGCGTTATTGTCGCTTGCGATGTTCTTATTGTTTTGGCTGTAGGTTTCTCTGAATTTCTCCGCAATCACCAAAGAAACGTCCTCGCAACCAAACTCATCGCCTACGATCGAATCGATCTTATCAAACCTGAAAAGCGTGACGATATGCTCAAAGATCTTAAAGAACGCACGGGACTCGATATACAAAATGTTGAAGTCGGACATATCGACTTTCTCAAAGACAGTGCCATGCTTAAAGTATATTATAAAAACGATGGTGGTTCCAATTCTGTCGACCAAACGATCAAGTTCCCTAAATCAGACGAAGAAGACAGCGACGACGAATAATTCTTAGCTTATAGGATGCGCTCAAATCTCATCTATCTGTCATCACAAAGCGTGATATAACGCATGATTGACACTTGCGGAGCAAATACACTGCTTGGTCTTGAGAGAGGGTAGCGGCGTATTTCACCGCAATAAGCGTGAAATAGCCGCTCAGGGGGAGACCTCCCCCTCCCCCAAAACAAACTTATACATTCTAATCCGCCCCAAAACGTGCAGTAAAAAAGATGAAACGACACAGCCTTATACGATTATTTTTTACGTTATTGACGACCGCAGGATTTGTCGCGTGTTCTGAAGATGACTCTACCGTCTTCCCAAGCGACACCGAACACCAGCCCGGCAACACAGATGATACCGAAAACAAAGATCCTGCAGACAAATGTAAAAACTCGTGTCGCAATGAAACGCGCGTGTGCTCGCTCGACGGCAATTCGATGATCTGCGGCGATTTTGACGGAGACGGCTGCAACGAATGGAAAATGATCGAATGCACCACAGGCCAAACATGTATTAATGGTCTGTGCAAAGACGAGAGTGCGCCCAACCCCGAAGAAGGCTGCAAAGAAGGATGTGAAGAACAGAGCTGCACGAACGAATGCGAAATCGAAAACAAGTACGAATGCGTAACAACAGCAGACGGTAAGAGTGCGACACGCGTATGTTCAAACACGGATGCAGATCCGTGCCTGGAGTGGTCTGAACCGACAGCATGCGGCGCGGGGCTCGTATGTCGTGAGGGTAAATGCGGTTGCGTAGACGAATGCAGCGGAACAGGCAAAGCCGAGTGCAGCGGAAACGGATATAGAATCTGTGCAGACAGCGATATGGATGGCTGTTTGGAGTGGTCATCCATCACAGCGTGCAGCGAGGGGTGTGACAAAGGCGCTTGTACATGCAAAAATGAGTGCAAAGAGGGAGAGCGCACGTGCAGTGGAAACGGCTACAAGACGTGCACAAAAAATGCAAACGGATGTTACAAATGGTCATCGATCGTAAGTTGCACCAATGGATGCGCCAATGGTGACTGCAAATCTGCTGAGATTATGGAACCGACGCGTTATCCGGGAGATCGCGTGCTCTCACCCATTACGCCTTATGTTGTTCAAAGTATGAAGACTATTGCCGCAAAAAATTCATCCCGAAACAATGTAAGCTTTATGAAAGTCGGCGATTCGCACATGTACTCGGGATCAGTATTCATGTATTGCTTTTCTAAGACAGGAAGCAAAGCGGGCATGGATCTCAATGGCGAAACTTCACTGCAGGACGTGATCGACGCGTTCCAATCGTCAAATTTCAACGCCTTTAGCAGGGATTCTATATCGGCTGTTTTGGGCAAAACGGCTTATTGGGCGGTAAGTGGTGGCTACATTGATCAAGAAATGGCTGCCGCTAATCCTCGTTTCGCCTTTTATGGCTACGGAACAAACGACATGGGGTGGTACGGATATACCAAGCCCTCTGGAAGTAAAACTGGCTACTATGCAACGCTCGAATGGTACTATCGCTACAGTCTCAAAGCGATCAAATCGATGATCAACGGCGGTGTCATTCCCATGATCATTGGCACGGGCATTCGCACAGACACCCCCTCTGTCGACAACAACGGCCTCCTGCCCATTCACTGGGTCAAAACATTCGATGCGGTTGGGCGTGGCATTGCAGAAGCCTATCAAATTCCATACTACAACCTTCAGCTAAGCCAGCAGACGCTTTCGGGGTATGGTTTAAGCAGCGACGGCATCCATCACAAAGCGTCGGGCAAAGGTTGTACCTTTACGTCGTCGGGGCTTCAAGCGGGAGCAAACACGCGCAACCATCATGCAATTCAGATGTTGGATCGAGCATGGCGAACGGTTATCAAAGGCGAGGAAGCGCCTGACCAAATCATTCCATACGAAGGAGATGGTTCCCAAACGACGCCTTGGAATATCAGTTCGTTACCGTTTACGCATTCTGCAAACACCAAAAAAGGCAGCAATCATTTTTCGAGCTATGCGTGCAATACGTCAGCGAACGAAGGTGGACCTGAATTTTACTACAAGCTCACCCTGACATCATCTAAGAAAATTCGTGCATTTGCTGTAAGTGCGGACGGCGTCGACGTCGATATCCACCTTAAAACCACACTCAACGATAATTCATGCAAAGTGCGCGGAGACAAATGGATCGAAGCATCGCTTACTGCTGGAACGTACTATTTCGTCATTGACACGTTCTCTTCCGATGCAAATGCGGGCGAGTATCTGTTTGGAATTGTGGAATGCGACAGCGATGACAAATACTGTGGAAGTTCGACGATAGGCGGCTAGAATTGCCTAAAACGCCCAAATTACTTGCCTTTTTTAGGGGTTATCGGGCATATTAGTTGGCCGTAAATTGGGACATTCAAAGTTGAATAGTGCCCAATTTCAGACAAAACAAAAATTATACTTTGTATTGTTTCTGGGAGGGGGAGGTCTCCCCCTGAGCAGCTATTTGCTTCGCAAATACGCTGCTACCCCCTCTCAACAAAACACAAATACTTCGCAAAACTTTTTAATACGAGGAAACTTAGATGGCACTCCAGGGATTTCGTGACAGTAAGCAGTCATTCCTGATTTATCTTTTATTTGCGCTTATTATTGTCGTATTCATCTTCATGTTTGGACGTCCCACCGATAAACTTGGAGGAAGTGATTCGCAACACATTGCAACTGTCGGCAACCATCGAATTGACAACGACCTCATGCGCAGCATGATTTTGCGCTACAGGGGTACAGATGATTTTTCGCGCGACGACTTCCCGGCAATCGAGCGAACCATGACTGACCGACTTGCCATCATCTATTTGCTTGCTGACGAAGCGCGCGAAGCCGGTCTACGCGTCAGTGAAGAAGAATGGAGCGACTATATTACAAACTGGGAATCTCAAAATCCTGATGTCATGTATTTTGGCTTCAACAGAAATAATAAGTTCTCCTCCAAAAGTTTCGAAAATGCGCTTTCGAGCATCAGAATGTCTGCCCGCGATTATCGTAACTATAAAGAAAACGAAATTCTTGCGCGCAAATACCTCGAGATCATGGTCAACAGCATCTCGGTCAGCGATGACTTGCTTTGGAATATCTATGCGCAGGAACAAAATTTCGCAAACATAGAGTGGATGATCATTTCTGATGACAACATCTTAAAAACGATGAAACCATCTACAGACGCTGAAGTGGCCAAATATGCCTCTGAAAACGAGCAAGCAATCAGCGACTGGTACAATGAACACATCGCTGATTACACGACGCCCGAGCGCATCAAACTCCAGGAAATCGTTGTTCAGCGCAAATTCTCCAACATCGAAAATCCTGGTGCCAAAACACAGTTAAACCTGTCACCGTCACAGCGATTTGAAATTGCCAAAAAGAACGCGCTCACCCCAGACGTCAATTTTGCGAACGCATTTAAAGACTTTGACGAATCGTCTGACAAGACAAACGAAGGTATCAAAGAGCTTGCCTTCGTTCATGAATTATCCAGCGAGCTTCAGGCTGCATTAACCAGCAAAACTGTTGGCGATATTGTTACGGCAGAACGTGCAGACAAAGATGACTTTGTCATTGCGAAAATTTTAGATCGTCAAGAAAAAGTCATAAAAACGCTTAGCGACGTGAAACTTGAAATTGCCAAACGTCTTTTGGACGAAAGCCGTCTTGCAGCACGCAAAAGCGAAATTTCGGCCAACATGTCAGCTGCGATCAAAGCCGGCAAGACACTTGAACAAGCCGTTGAAGAAGTTCTTTATGCAGGTATCTTAAAAGAAGCGCCCAAACCGGTCGTTCCTGAGCAACCTGCTGCCGCAGAGAATGCCGATCCTACAACAGAAGGTGCTGAAGCTGTAGCCGTTGTTGCTCCGACACCCGCGCCTGTACCTACGGATGCCATCATCATCTCTGACGCCGAGCGTGTTTCCGCACGCAGCGTGCGCAATCTACAGCTCAATTCTCGTTATCAGCTCCAGAGCACGGTTAGTTTCTACGGTTCTGATCCCAGTGTAAAAGTTGATGTCAGTGACGAGCTCATTCGCGCTGTCACCAAAGCTGAAGATGGAACAACCCTTTCGGATGCATTTGAAGTGCTTGGCAACCTTACGTTTGTTCGTGTGATCAATCAGAGCCCAGCTTCACGCGAATCTTTTGATCAATACAAAGACACGCTTCGTGACACCCTTATTGCTCAAAAGAAGATGCAACTTATCGGCAACCCCGATCACATCCTTAGACTCAGACTGGATTCTCAACTTGGTATCTGGCTTGATCAAAAACTTTTCGATGCCGCTGAATCAGGCAAGCTTAAGATCAGCGAGAAATTCTTCAACGCTGAAAATGCGCGCGTTCAAAAGCAAATTGCCCAACGCAATAAAAGCAAAGAAGAATCGTAATTCCTAATTAAACAAATGAACAAAAAAAAGCGCTGCAGAAATGCAGCGCTTTTTTTGTCATTACTGATTCCCCAAATTCATCATCATTACAATAACAACGGCCATCAATGCTCGCGCCAAATTTAAAAGTGAAATTGTAATAATAAATCCGTTTAGTGAGTATTTAACAAATTCGAACGGATAGGCATTTAAAAGGCATTGAACATCGTCAGGCAACGTAGACAAGTGAATCTATATACGAAGCAAATGCGTACAGGGCAAAGGACGTATTTATACAAAAAAAGCCTCGTTTAAACACGAGGCTTTATGTAATCGTTCGAGGGGGTAGCGGCGTATTTGCGAAGCGAATAGCCGCTCAGGGGGAGGCTTCCCCCTTTAAAACCCAACTCAAAAAGATTAGTAATTTTCGGCTTTAATCTGGAAATAGGCCTGAGGATGAGCGCAGACGGGGCATGCAGCGGGAGCTTTTTTGCCGATAACGATGTGGCCGCAGTTCGAGCACTGCCAAATGCAATCACCTTCACGGGAGAAGACGAGGCCTTCTTTGACATTGTTCAGGAGTTTACGATAGCGAGCTTCATGTTCTTTTTCGATAGCGCCGACCATTTCGAAGAGTTTAGCGATACGCGTGAAGCCTTCTTCGCGAGCTGTAGCAGCGAAGCCGGCATACATATCCGTCCACTCATAGTTTTCGCCTTCGGCAGCTGCAAGGAGGTTTTCTTCAGTAGAAGGAACCTTGTCATCATGAAGAAGTTTGAACCACATTTTGGCATGTTCTTTTTCATTTTCGGCAGTTTCTTCGAAGATCGCAGCAATCTGAACATAACCTTCTTTGCGGGCCTGGCTTGCAAAATACGTATATTTATTACGAGCCTGAGATTCGCCAGCAAATGCGGCCTGAAGATTCGCTTCTGTTTTAGATCCTTTAAGTTCCATAATACTTTCTCCTTTTTGGGGAATGCACCCCGATGCAGGGACTGACAAAATGCTCGGCTTAAAAAGACGAACAGGTCAGTCGTGACATTTGTATAGCTTAACGTATTACCATTGTACGTCAAGACAAATTACAAATTATTTTACGATAAGCGCTTAAACCAAAGCAGCCATTGACTTTTAAGCACTTATCTGTTGAATAAATGAGTTTATATAAAAACGATACTATTTTTTATTTTGGATTCAAATCCATTCAAAAAACGCACATCACCGTGTATAGACACTTTATTTTAAACTTCTAAACAGAGCGTATACCCCCCAAAATTATATTTTCATATATTTTTTGAGTTTTAACGCATGTCTTGATGCAGCTCCAAGATAAATTATACAAATCTAAATCGAAGTTAATTTGTTTAAGATTCTATGTCCCATCGTAAATAGTTGGCCACCACCGAAGACTATAAGTCTATCATGCGGATGAATATATTGAACCGCATCGCGCTCCAAAGCTTCAAACGAAGCAAACGCAACAGCCTGACAATTTGGACATTTTGACTGAATACGTTTGGCCAGATCTTCACTCGACAAGCCTTCGACCGGTTGTTCACCTGCACCGTCAAAAGGTGCAAGCAAAACGACGTCGGCAGCCGAAAGAGCATTTGCCAGAGCCAGCCAGTGATGTGACATAAGCGAATAACGATAAGGATGATATACGGCGACGATACGTGATGCCTGAGTACGATTCCAAGAAATATCGTTGGTCACACACGTCGGATGGCTCGCGTAATCTGTAACGAGCGTGTAATCTCCCGCTTTCGTCACTTCACAACGGTCACGAAGCCCTGCATAAATCGATGCTGCCTCACAGACGATCTGAGGTGAAACGCCAAGTTCAAGCGCAACAACGGCCGCCGACACCAAATTTTGCGCATTTGCATGACCGCAAAGTCCGCATTGAAGCTGGTAGCGCTGATCTTTATGCTTAAGCTCGATCGTACAGCGCGAAGAAGCATCGACAGATACAACGCGATACAGCCATTCCGCCTCTACTGTTTGATCTGGAGCGATCCAAGTGACATGGGGTTGATCTTTTAATTGATCAAAAAGGCGCGGTGCACCAATGCCAGCATAATGCACAAACACACGCGTATCACGGCAAGTTTTGATGTGATCACAAAACGTATCGACAATATCATTGAGATCGCGATACGTGTTGAGATGGTCCACCTCGACATTGTTTAAAAGCAAGACGGATGGTCGGTGGAACAAATGCGTTTTATCGGACTCGTCCACTTCACAAACGAGGTACTGAGCATTTTCAACATAACGCGAGGAGGACAAACGTCCTCGCGGAACAGCGCCTAAAATATCGCCCGCCGCAATGCCTGCTTTTTCGAAAATATGCGTAATGGCGCCAGCTGTCGTCCCTTTACCATGCGTACCACAGACAGCAATACTACCGCCATGTGCATTCGCAAACCGAGCCAGTGCTTCACCGCGGCTGATCGCGATACCACGTGCTTCGCCTGCCATACGTTCGACGTTGTTTTTCGGAATAGCAGCCGAATATACAACCAAATCGACGTCTTTGACGTGAGAAGCATCGTGATGATCGTACACGACGCAACCGCGCCCGCGCCAATAAGCGAGCGCTTCAGGAGATGCATACGGATCACTACCGCTCACACATTCCCCTGAATCTTGGATATAGCGGGCTAAACTCGCCATACCCGCGCCGGCGATTCCAATAAAGAAAATATTCATGCCTGAGTTTTACTGCTGCTGGGACTGCTGTTGTGCCTGAGCCTGAGCTTCAGCCTGCTGTTTCGCTTCTTCAGCTGCGCGCTCTTCTGCTTCTTTCGCGTACAGAATATCACACCATTGACGACTAAGGGGGGAGAGTTTCTCGATCATTGCATCAAGTTCTTCCTGCGTTGCGTCGCTGCGTGTCGAAATCACACTGGCTTCATCCAAAACGGGCTTCGTTGAACTAATAAGCTCATCTGTTGCACGCCCCGAAAGATCGCGCATCATGCGTTCAATGCTAAAGGCGAAGCTTTGAATCTTATTGCGAGCGACTTGAAGAGCTTTACGCGCTTCGTCTCTTTCTTTTTCAGCTTCAGCATTGGCAATTGCATCTGCAATTTCTTCTTTAGACAAACCACCTGCGCCCATCAAAACGAGAGATTCTGTTTTATTACTCTTTTCGTTCGTAGCGCTGACACGGAGCACACCGTTGGCATCAATCTCAAAAGTGACGTTGATTTTCGGAGTAGCGCGTGGAGCCGGTTCGATATCAGTCAGCTCAAATTTACCCAAAAAGCGATTTTCCTGAGCAAACTGACGTTCACCCTGATAAACGTCGATTGCAACGGTACTCTGATTATCTGCTGACGTCGTAAAGATCTTCGAACGTTTGACAGGAATCGTCGTATTGCGTTCGATCAAAGAAACCATCAAGCCGTGGTTTGCAGAAATGCCAAGCGTAAGCGGTGTAACGTCAAGAAGAACAATATCGCGAACGGCGCCCGTTAAAACACCACCTTGAATCGCAGCACCCATCGAAACGACTTCATCGGGGTTAAGCGAGTGGTTCGGAGCACGACCAAAATATTTTTCGACAGCTTCCTGAACACAAGGTACGCGCGTGGTACCGCCGACGAGTAAAACTTCGCTCACATCGGACGGTTTGAGTTTAGCATCTTCAAAAGCACGTTTACAGCAGTCGATACTACGATCGACGAGATGAGCCATCATAGACTCAAGACGAGCACGCGAAAGCTTCGTCTGCAAATGCTTAGGACCGCTGGCATCCGCCGTAAGGAATGGCAGCGAGATTTCCGTTTCAGTCATCGAAGAAAGCTCTTTTTTTGCCTTTTCTGCGGCTTCGCGAAGTCTTTGAACAATAAGATTATCTTTGCTAACGTTAATACCCGTAGAAAATTCAAACTGACGAATAAGATCATCGACAATCAACTGATCAATGTCATCACCACCAAGATGCGCATCGCCGTTGGTTGCGAGAACTTCAATGACGCCATCACCAAGTTCAAGGATCGAAATATCGAACGTACCACCACCGAAGTCATAGACAGCAACTTTTTGTTCTTTGTCTTGTTTGTCAATACCAAAAGCTAAAGCAGCAGCCGTGGGCTCATTGATAATACGACGAACATTGAAACCAGCGATTTCACCCGCAACCTGTGTTGCACGACGCTGTGCATCGTTAAAATATGCCGGAACCGTGATAATTGCCTCATCGACCGCATGACCTAAATATTTTTCAGCTTCCGTTTTAAATTTACGTAAAATTTCAGCTGAAATTTCAGCAGGTGAATGAACTCGGCCACCTACACGAACGCCGAGGTCTCCATTGAGCTGATCGCACGTCTCGTAGGGCACATTTTCACGCTGTTCTTTGGTCGTTTCATCAAAGCGTTTGCCCATAAAACGCTTGATTGAATAAACAGTTCCCTTGGGATTCATGAGACTCTGACGTTTTGCCATATCACCGACGAGAATGCCATCATCTGTATATGCTACAACGGATGGCGTCGTACGCGCGCCTTCAGCATTGGTTATGACATAGGCTCTATCGCCTTCCATAATGCTCAAAACGGAGTTTGTTGTACCCAAGTCAATACCAACGATCGAACCCATAATTTTATCTCCCAAAAGCTTTGCTTCAAAATCATAATATCTGCACCGATCATGCTGGAGCAGCGAACAGATTAAAGGATAAACACCGCTCGAAACAGGGCGAGAGTTTTTTTTACAATTTTGTGCAAAAAGTCTTTATGACCAAAGAGGATGGTTAGATCATTTTTTGTGCTCCGCCTATGGGGTACCCCCATACGGCTTCGCCATCGAGCTATTGCCTCATCGGCAATACGCTCGCTAAGCGCGTCTTTTCGCAGCAAAGCTGCTCAATACGACGCGCCATTTATGTCGATGCGTTTAACGAATAAATTTGAACCATAAACACATTCAACATTTAAATAACAACGTTTATGCAAACAAATGTCAATTCAAACTAATTTAGCACAAATTTAATTCCATAAAAGGCAAAAAAAAAGCAAGCTGAACAGCTTGCCTTTTATCAAAATGAAAACCAAGAAAGAAACGGTATTAACCTCATCTCACGTCGATAAGGTGCAAAAGTACGTATGACCACGAAATCTGTCTGATGAACATCAGAACTTTGATCCGTTAAAGGAGGTGATCCAACCGCAGGTTCCCCTACGGTTACCTTGTTACGACTTCACCCCAGTCGCTGTCCGATCCGTGGGCGGTT
>JAZRWH010000051.1:0-11893 GCA_045599585.1 Myxococcota bacterium | reverse complement strand
ATTCAAGAAGTTCTGTCCTATTTATTACTCTCGCCATTGGTTCCTCCTGTCTCGATGAGAGTTTCAGCAAATTCATCTTACCGGAATTCCAATGGCTTTTTTAGTTTTTTCGATTTTGCGAACTCGTGTGGACGCTATCGCCTATTCTCGTGATCGGCATTACTCATTCTTAACGATCAAAATTATCGCATTTGCAAGTATATCAACGAAATGCGATGGCTTTAGCCATTTAATTTTTGTTCAGGCTACAGTTGGGGCCCAAAATTTGGGCCCCGCCCCCGCCTTCCACCAACCGTCGGCTTGCACTCAAAACCCGCCCCCGGACAGACGCCTCCGGTAGCTTTGCCTGAGCGCTTTTTTGAGAGCTCTCTCAAAAAAGCTTGTGGCCAAACCAAAAAACTCCACATAAATTTCTATGCCCAAAAAGCGAGCAAGTGGCATAGAAATTTGCTTGAGCAATACTGCGTCATAGTGCGCGAACGTTCGTCAACGCAGGCGAACTAGACGGGAAAATACGAATATAGGCGAAGCACGTATGTTACACATAATTAAGCTCCAAATTGATGATTATCTTTAGGAGAGAACGACAGCGTTCAGCTCTATGGAGTAGTGCCATCAACAATAGTTTTGTGACAATTTTATTTTGAGTACTAATTTAAACAATTCATACACAACGTATTTAGCTTGCTTTAGCACTTTGTCGTTAGAATTAGCATTCAAGTTTCTATTTTTAAACATATTTTGTCTTCACGATTTTTTCCATTAATTCTCGCTTACGAATGCGTACATCATGGTTTTAGCTTGATGACATTTCTCAGTGGAATGTCTGCTTAGCGAAGCCAACAGAAAGCAGGGGGCACACCAGGAAACATGCAATGGATTTGCAAGGGGAGGGCGCGATAGAAGAGCGAAGAGATTCCAAATGGGCGTCCGCGATACGACGTCCCTTTGGGCTGTCTACAAGACAGAATGAGAATAAGAAAAATATAAAGTTCTATATCAATAGCATTTTGTTGTAGTTAATGAAAATATATTATGGGACAGTAATGCTGTTGAAACATAAAATTTCGTTGTCATCACGAGGTGACCATATTCACGTCTAAACAACATTATGTTTTATATGATATTCATAACTTAATTTAATAATAGTATTTAGATAGGAAGATTTGACTATAAAACAAATTAAGTCAAAGTATTATTTAGATACTTATCTGATACCAAATAAATACTAAAACTATTTAAAACTATTTTCTAGTTAATTTAATTAAATGATTAATTTGTTAATTTGTTGTGATCAGTCATAGAGATTGTTAACCATCTCATTTAACAGATAACGTCAATCTGTGCCATTTTACCAAAACTAATTTGTTTGTAAACAAGAGAGTTGCTTCGCAAATTTGATTAAATGAAATCACTGCTAGTCGATAAATTCATTTCATGAACTTTAAAGTTTCAGTTCGAATATTTTTGAGAATACTCATAATTCACAATCTACTTTTTGAGATAAAAATTCACACGAAACTAATTTACAATTTTAATCACATGGGAGCAATCAGTCATCCTTATTAATAACATACACCTGTCTGTTTGTCACACGACAAAAATTACTAAAAATTATAATTTCATCAATCAGGTATGGTTAACTCAATAATTACAATTGTAGTATTATTTTATTAGAGTAATTTAGATTAGTATGAATTTAGACTTATATTGCTTTTCACTGCTGTCCCTCGAAATTTTCCTAGAATACTCTGATAACTCTACTGTAGCTTTGTTTTATCGATATATAGTCGTTTCTAAGCATGAAAAAGACTTAAGATTACTGTTAAATCGCCTGCGTCGCGAAGCCGAATCCCCGCCCGCAGGACAGAATGAGAATAAGAAAAGTATAAAATACTGTAACGAGCGCATTTTCGTTACAGTTAATGAGAATATGTTGTGAGACAGCAGTGACTTTTTTAATTATTATTGTTATTTCAAAATATATGTCATGAACAGCATCCAAATACGTTCATTATAGGGGACTTTTAACTACGCGTGATCTTTAATAGTAATCTTAAAATATTATTATTGTTAAAAAAGACTATCTATCGACAAAATAAAACTTCACCATCGTTATCTGAGTAATTTCTGATATTTTGTAGAAAAATGGTTTGATAATATATATTCTAGCGTGGATAACGAACTTATACTGAGTTGTTTTATACTTTTAAATTTGACTTAGCCTATAACTATAATTAAAAGCCGCTATTACTTATAGCAATAGCGGCTTTTAGCCCTGTGTATGCAGGCGTATGAGCTTTGATTGAATAATAGCTAATGAAAATTACTAGTCATTATCATCCGAAAAAATAGCTTCTAAAGCAGCAATTTCTTCAGCATAGGGGGCATCCGGTAAATTGGCGTGCAGAACATCAAAAGCGTACTTAAGTGTCGTAGCAATTTCGAGAAGTTCACGAGAAAATCCAGATGCTGCCTTAAGTTCATTAAGTTTATCGCCATAATTTTCAACAATATCACGGCACAGAGCAACTTGTTTTGTCGTATCTTTGCGACGTTCTGCAACTTTGGCTGCAAGCATGAGGTCTTCGGACATAGCCTGAGATTCATCAAAGAGGAAAATGCGCGTCATGACGAGGTTTTGTTCAACGCATTTGTCATAGGCATCCATATCGCGTTCACGTTTGTAATAATTCATAATGAGTTTACAAGCTTCACGAATGCGAAGGCCCGCCATGTGCGTCATCGGTGAAAGTCCTTCTTCATCTGCAAATTCCTGCATACTACGCGCAAGTTTAGGAAGTTCAGAAAGACATTTTCCTGCGATGGTTTCAGCAGCATCTTCATATTCGCCTTCGTCGAACGCAGTCAAGAACTGCGCAAGATTGATAAGAACTCTGTCACCGCTGCTACGCATACGAATGCGAAGTTGATAGACTGCATCGCTGTCGCCTTCATCCAAAAGTTCTCGAACAATCGTCAGCAACTGAATTGAATAGGAATCGTTATTATCCTCGCTGCGGAAAAACGAATAAATCAGTTGGAGCGCTTCTTCTTTAGAAGAATCGGCGATAAAGTTGCAGAGTTCAGCATGTTTGCCTTTGTAGAATGTTTTCATGTTGACTTCCTCAGTTGAATTTTATGTTAGAGAGAATGCCCGATAGAATATGATTAACAGAAACAGTCGATTCCGGGCGAGTTTTTAGTCTATGATTAAGGACATGTGGAGCTGCGGATTTGACATCATTTGGAGCTACAAAACTGCTTCCACGTAAGAGGGCAAAGGTTTGAGCTGCTCTCAAAAGCGCTGTACCAGCGCGTGGACTTGCTCCATGAATCAAATTATTGTCTGCACGCGTCGCTCGAATAATATCCACAATATAGCGTGCGACGTTTTCGTGAACACCAATCGTTTCAATCTGCGAAGCGATTTCGGTCACTTGTTCAGCGCTCAAAACCATTTCAACCTCAGGCGATGGTTTGGCTGCATTCGTGATGATTTTTAATTCTTGCTCAAGTGTTGGATAGCCAAGTTGAATGCGAAACATAAAGCGGTCAAGCTGGCTTTCGGGTAGGGGATAGACGCCCGCTTCTTCATCCGTATTCTGTGTTGCAAGTACAATAAACGGCTTTTTGAGAGCGTATGTGTGGGCATCAACCGTAACCTGACGTTCCTGCATCGCTTCGAGCAGAGCACTTTGTGTTTTAGCGGGAGCACGATTGAGCTCATCTGCTAATAGAACATGCGTAAAAATAGGGCCAGGAATGAAATTGAAAGAACCATCATTTAAGCGGTAAATATTCGAGCCCGTGATATCACTGGGCATCAGGTCACTTGTAAACTGGATACGTTTAAATCCGCCTGATATACATTGCGCAAGCGTACGAGCTAGGGTAGTTTTGGCGAGCCCTGGCAAACCTTCTATAAGAACATGCCCGCCAGCAAACATCGCGGCGATCAAAAGCGATACTGTTCCTTTTTCGCCAACGTAAACTTTGCTTATTTCCTGTATTAATCGAGCATAAAGTGACTGGATCATTACATTTCTTTCCCAATTCTGAAGCGCTAAAAAAACGACGTCTCAGTGATAGGGGCTACTTTATTAGAATTACCTTAATTTGTGTAGCAGTTTGTTTGTCGCTCTATTGTAGCAACGGATTTGCTTACGATGTCAAAATCATTGAAGATACGACAACAGAAATTCAGCCTAATCCAAACGATCCAGGACACTTTAAAATTCGCGTGGTGAATGAACTTGCTGAGGTACCTCACGCACACACCATTAACGTGATTCTCAAAAAAGGAGAAACAGAAGTCCAACACAAAACACTGACGCTCGATAATTTGGGCTACGCGGAGGTTCATTTTGACATCGATCAAGGCGAGTATGAGATTTTTGCGGAATATCCGGGCGATGATTATTCTCAATCGAGCTACGCCGTTACCCCCGTCATCATTGAAAGTAAAACAAGTCATTTGACGGATAGTGTAGAAGTACCGGTCTATTCAAACAAAATACTTGTCTATATTCTAATGATTGCCGGTCTTTTGTTTTTTGTTGCATATCATTATCGTTCACGTATCGCAGTTTGTTTAGGAAAATTTCGTCCAACGCCTGCTAAACTTCCACCGCTTCGCAAACTCGAAAAGCAGCTCAAACCTAAGACGCCCAAAACGACGACTCAGCTTTCCGCTGAACCCAAAACTCTACCAGACGAATCGCTGAGTGCAGAACTCATGCGCAAACACATCATTGCTTGTTTTGAAACCGTTTTATCACGCAAAAAAGAAGTATGGGGACACCAATCACCTTCATCATTTGCAAAAAAGCACGCGCCCCAACTCAAAGAAAAAGATGCAACATTTTTTCTTGCCTTCTGCCAGCAGATAGAAGAAGCAGCATTTAATCCCAAACACACGTTTTCGCTCGAGGAAACGCGTTTGCTTCACCAACAAGCTCGAAAGGTTTTGAAATTTCTATAAAACAAAAAAGCTCTTCTGCATAAACTACAAACTGAGTGTTACAGAAGAGCTTTTTGTTCGCCATTACGAGGGCGAAACATGTTTTTTTTTTAGCAGAAAACTAATCTTGAGCATGAAGGGGTAGCGGCGTATTTGCAAAGCAAATAGCCGCTCAGGGGAAGGCCTTCCCCTTCCTAAAAGCAGTTAGATATTCTCTTCGATGTAGGCTTTTAAGCCATCACGAACGGATTCGCGGAGATTGTTGAGCGAAATGCTGTAAATTTTTTCGCCATCGAGGCAAGTCTGAAGTTTTTTGGCAATAACTTCGCTGCCCGTTGTGAGGTTGTCGAGAAGCGTCTGAACGGGGGCTTCAACGCCTTCGAGGCTGACGACAGGCCACGCGAGAAGGCCAAGGCAAACAGCGAGGAATAGCTCAGGCTCATCATCAAGATTCTCGGCTGCGACTTCGGCGATCGTGCAGGCATCTTCCCACGAGCATTCAAAGTTGCCATCGCGGCCAGGGACAGGAGAACCACTCAAGCCCCAAACGAAATTCTCCCAGTCGGATTTGGAGATATCATCGTATGAATCGAGATAGAGAATAATTTGCGTGAGGTAGCTAGCGACGGGATAACCAGAGCGAAGCATGAGGCATTTCAGCGCATGTTTAGCAAGGTCACACATGTCATCTTCGGGCATGAGGATCGAGGCGCAGTAGAAGAGTTCGCCCATGAAGCCGCCTTGTGTGGCCATGAGATCGAGGGCTGTGAGGCCGTATTTTGTCGCAATTTCTTCGAGGCGAGCAACTGCTGCAGGCGCGAGGTGAAGATTGAGGCGTTTATTGGCGAGAATTTCAACTTTTTCGCGGCACTCCTCAGGAACTTCGTCAACAATCTTAGAAAAACGCATGCGCTTCGCAGGATCATCAGGAATGAAAAAAGGCTGCATGCTGGGAGGATTCATCCAGTCGATGAGTTTGTGATGCGGCAATTTGATGTCATAACCGACAGCAGAAGGTTCGTTGCTTTCAACATCAATTGTACTTTCAGAAGCGGGCGTTTCCATGCCATGTGCCTGACGATACTGGTTCATCATGCTGCTGAGCATCGGGTTGTTTGCAACCATCTGCTGAAACATGGGGTTGTTCATACTTTCTTTAATCTGTTCCTGCATTTCGGGCGTTTTGGAGAGACGATCAATTTCAGATAACATCTCAGGATGTTTGAACAATTCGCCGATAAGCGAGAAGGGATCTTTTTGGAATTTTTCGAGACCGCCGAGCTGATTGATCATTTCCATGATCTGAAGCATTTGCTGTTCATTCGCCATTGTGAGTTCCTTTTTTAGACGAGGGCAGTGGATTTAAAGCTGAAAAAATAAGGCGCATAAATTTATTGGCGCCAAAGACTTTAGATGTTGTTAAACGAAAAAAGCGCGCCGAAAAAATCAGCGCGCTTCCGTGTCACATTATTGGCATTTAGTCAAGAGCGGCGCGGTTTTACATCACAGTTTACGCGAATTTCCGGTATCGCTCTAAAGCTTTAGTCGAGAATGAGTTTGATGCTCGGCGTAAGGCTCATTGAGAAGTCACGAAGCGTGACAAGGACGACGTAACGACCGAGATAACGTTCTTTGTTGACGCCTTCGTACAAACCACTTTCGACGAGAATATTACTGAGGTATTTCCAGGGCGCCTTAATGACTTCCTCTTTGACGAGGACGGGAAAAACGCCCCAATAGAGTGCCATACGTGCACAAATGCGCGGTTCTGTTGAAAGACCCATGATCGGTGCGGGGGGACGTTCTTCCGAAACCATACGCGTTGTCGTACCTGTTTTAGCGCAGACAGCAACAGCTTTGGCATTCAGTTCACGCGTCATTTTGACAGCACTGCGTGAAAGACCTTCGAGGATCTGGCTCGAGAGCGAATCTTCAAAGTCGGATGTGTGTTCGTGGTTAACCAACGAAAGAAAACGATCCGATTTATATTGATAGCCTTCGATCATGCGAACGATGCGATTCATCGTCTTAACAGCTTCAACCGGATGTTTGCCGACGCTCGTTTCACCCGAAAGCATAACAGCATCGGCGCCAGCCATAGCAGCCCAAGCGACGTCAGTAACTTCAGCACGGGTAGGCGTGCCAGCACTGATCATCGATTCGAGCATCTGTGTGGCAACGACAACCGGACGATTGTTTTCGATTGCGAGGTGCGTAAGCTCTTTTTGAATCAGAGGAATTTCTTCAGCGAGCATTTCTACGCCAAGGTCGCCACGTGCGACCATAATGGCATCCGATGCTTTAATAATGGATTCGATATCGCGAATGGCTTCGGGCTTCTCGATTTTAGACATGACGGGAATGTCGGCATTGCGTTCAGCGAGGAAGGCTTTAAGCTCTTCAACGTCAGCAGCAGAGCGAACGAACGAAAGCGCGAGATAATCCACACCAAGTTTGCAGGCAAAATCAGCGTCGTCTTTGTCTTTCGGCGTGAAAGAAGGCGCAGAAATGTCAACGTTCGGAAGATTGATACCTTTGCGATCTGAAAGCTCGCCACCGCGAACAACTGTGCATAAAATTTCTGTATCGTCAACGCTATCAACACGAAGTTCACGCGTTCCATCTGCCATCAAAATTTTATCGCCCGGTTTAACGTCTTTTGCCAAATGCTCATACTCGCTCGGAACCAGATGCTCATTGCCCATCACCTTGCGAACCGTCAACGTGATTTGTTTTCCTTCAACGAGTTGAATGGGACCGTTCTCAAAATGTCCCACGCGAATCTTAGGACCGCAAAGATCACCTAAAACTGCGACATGACGACCGCTACGCGCAATCGCTTCTTTGACGAGTCTAAACGTTTCTGCGTGCGATTCATGCGTGCCATGCGAAAAATTGAGACGAAAGACATCAACACCCGCTTCGATAAGTTGATCAAGCGTGTCGGGATTGGACGTCGCAGGACCAAGCGTTGCAATGATCTTGGTGCGGCGGAATGAAAGTAAATTCTTGGAAAAGTCGAGGGAACCCATAATCTCTCCTGATGAAAAACAGTTCGAGGCGTACAATGTGCGCCAATGTAGGTTTTAGTGCTTGATGGCTCGTTTGTAAAGGGGAAGAACCGTCGTTCTTTCTCGAATTGCTCACGTTCCCTCTCGTAGAAATGCGTAGAATGCACTGGATTTTAATGGATTATCTTTTTGCGCGCCTATTCGCGATGCTCATTACGGCGCCGCAGCCGGCCTATTGCATACGGCCGGACTTGTGCGGGCTATGACATACGCCCGCACTTCATTGGTTACTACTCGCCCGAGGACAATTTATAGAGAGCGCATGAACGCAAAGCGTTCGAAGCGCGGTACGTTCATGATGCTTATGTGTATAAGCTAACGTGTGCTCACGCGGCTGGAAGCCGCCCGCGCGGGCACCTCAGCTGAGCTGTAACATTTAAATTTCTTCGACAAATTGGCTACCGAGCTCGCTATTGAGCATCTTCTGAACTTCGTCATCCCAGGTACTACGGTCACAGCTAATCCAACCTCTCTTAATATATTCCATCAAAACAGCAGCGTTGGATTGAAAGTACTGCGTGTAGCCTTCGACATACGACAGCTCATCCAAATCAAACGATGTATTTAGCGACGAAATCATATCATCGTTGTGATTAAAACATTCATCCACAACATAATGATCACTCGATCCTAAATATAAAGCGTGCAGGATGGCAGCAAACTTGACTTCAGCATTTACACTCACTGGAACAAGAATCGCTTTGAAATTGTAATGCTGCAAAGCCTCACCTTCAGCGAGGTTAATATAGTTTTTGAGGAAAGAAACCGTTTCGTAAAGATCAGTTGTTTCGTCGTATTTCAAAATTTTTTCCATAATAAATTGCCTCGTTATTTATAAAGCCATCGCGAATAATAATATCATTCAGCAGAGACGATCAAAAAACTAAAGAGCGTATCCACGATACCAGCCCCGAAAGGCTAGACCTATTTTTTGCAAACAGACCTAGCCCATTACAAATCAGGTTTTATAGCGTATCAAGCCAACAGCACGTTGGACGAGATACCCAAAGCATTAAACGACTTCACAAACCGTCAGTCCGCCCTCTTGTTTAATAACTTTCAAAGTTGTGTAAGGCGGAAGCAGAACTTCTTTTTCACTCGGATACTTCGAAAATTTATGGATGTCGCAACCAGCCGTCCCAGCCGGAACTCTGATAATTAGCTTTTGTCCGGTAAATCCTTCGCCAAATGAAGCAGAGTTAAAGTTTTCATTTACGAAACACTCTCCTTCTTTGTAGCCAGCAATAATGTCGGCTAATGCGCCTTTAACACCGCGTACGACGATGCGATCATACGGCACAGCATAATCAACGAGCTGGCTCGTACCCGTTCGAGTAATCGGTTCGAGATCTCTTTTTCCACTCGACGTATTCGCAACCAATTTTGTGTCGAACCCAAGGAGCAATTTATTAATTTCTCTAAAGTAATTCGAACTATACTGATTGAGTGCTTTGTTTTGTTCGGTATTAACTTTATTAAAAATTTTGCCAGGATTGCCCGAACTCCATTTTTCGCGAATGATTTTGCTATCGGTACAAAAAGAGAATCCACCAGACTCAGCAGCCTGTATGCCCGAAGGACTCAAGCCAAAAGCAGCCAGCGCTGCACTATTACTTTTAGGAGCAGACTGTCTAACCCAAGTTTGGGATTGTGTCTTGGGCGTTTTAACGTCGTTCATCAGATAAAGTGCATTTTTATAAGCCATGATCGCTTTTAATTCTTTTGGACTGGGATAAGCAGCCTTCGAACTTTTCCAAGACTGGATGGCTTTTTCGGCGGCAGCTCTAATGGCTTCAAATCTTAAGGCAGCACGACGTTTTGCCTGCTGATACTCAACGCTGCTGTTGTCTGTTTTAGCCTCATTGATCGCCTTATCGAAAGTGGGCGCCAAAAGCTTAACATTGGCCCATTTCATGCCAGGGATTTGACCAAAAACAGAATTGCCTTTGAACTGATTCTGCTCGATCGTTTTTGGAATATTCTCAAGGTCACCCAAAAACTTGTTGATGATGGGGATCATATTTTTTAACGCAGTATTTTCAGGCATGACGCCAATAAGTACGTTGAGCAATTCCAAATCTTTAAGATTCATTGTCGTCGTTCTATGACGATGACTCATATAATCTTTTGTATAACTCGTCACGACCTCAGTAAGGTCACTCACATCGCCAGATTCAGCAAGTGATTTGAGGATAATGCCAATACGTTCGAAGCGTTCAGGCGTATATTCCTGCAACATTTTGATCGACAACTGAATCGACTGGAGAAGCGTGTTTCTCAAAGGCCCGAGATCGCCTTTAAAGGCATTACAGAGTACCTCAATATGATTCTGAGCTTTATCAGGTGCGCTTGATTCGATCAGTGTTTTTAAAATGAACTGATTAAAGATCGTTGAAAACTCGACATTATTAACCGTCTTACCATCTAACAGCGCGATTAAATCCACCGTATTATTGCCGACAGCTTTGAGGACAATCGATAGATACCTTATACAAAGATCAGGATCATGAACGAGGTCAACAGAGCCAAACTCACGGTAATTTGTATAGAACGCATCGATTGCCGCTTTTTGATCTTTTGTAATAACCCCAGATTCGGCAGCGATTCTGGAGCAATCGTAAATCTGCTGCAAATCTCTGTTATTAGAATCTGTAAAGAAAGCCCGAATCAAATCACGTTTATTGTTTTCATCGAACCCCCACCCCGATCGACTCATTTCTACCATGGTCACGAGAGGATCTTTTTTAACAACCGATTGAAATCCCTGTTGAGCGTTTTGAATTACAGGTGCATTATTGTTTCGTGCATTTCTAATATCATTGACATTGGCAGCTGCACGAGGAACGACATTATTCGCATGTTGTTTTGTATTATTCTTTTTTTTGTGAATTCCCAACGTTTTTAACAAAGCATCTTCGATGTCAGCGCCAAGTTTTCCAAGAATTATATTATCAACTTTTTTGTCATATTCAGGCGTAAAATTTTGGGTATTTCTGGCATCGACTACCAGTTTTATCAAATCATCGTTGAACTCAGAAAGGACATCTATCTTCTCATTTAATAATTTGAGTATATTCTCCCCTTCTTTATTTTTAATTAAAATCTTAGATCTGACAATTTTTAGAATTTCACTTTGAACTTTGTTTTTTACAGCATCAATGACGTCATCAGACGGAGCATCCACTTGACTATTTTGAGGTGCATGCAATTTTACAACATTATTTGTAATAATAGAATTTTGTCCGTACTTCAGCCCGCTATCGACCACAGTCCAGTCATTTTCTTCCACATTGTGATTGATAAGATTTGCAGCAGCCTGAGGATTATGCTGTACAGCATTGCCCTGAGGGTTTGCATTATTATTCAAGTATGATTGATCCTTCTGATTTGACTTTTTCTTACTTGAATTTTTGCCCAACAATTTTGAGAACAATCCCATGACTCACTCCTAAAATGAAAAAGATACCGCCGGATTCGTCGAATACATTTTTTACAATCTGAACATTTAGAACAGACCGTAAAACAGAGCATCAAACTAAGCATGAGTTTACCAAAAGAAAGACCTCCTTTAAAGATTTGTACTTTTAAATTTATGAGATACGTTATAGCTCAGCCGAGGAGCCCGCACGCCTTCGGCGTGCGGGCAAAAAAAGGTGGGGGAAGATGTCGCATACCCCGCCCGTCTTGCCTTCGGCTTCGACGGGCAGGGTTATTCAAATCGGCGGCTTCCAGCCGCGTGAACACTCGGTAGCTTATGCGCCAAGACATGATGAACGCCTCGCGCTTCGCACGCTTCGCGTTCATGCGCTTATTGCTATTTATTTAGTTCGGCTGAGTAGTAACCTTTCAATTTTACCAA
>JAZRWH010000050.1:0-52208 GCA_045599585.1 Myxococcota bacterium | reverse complement strand
CCCTTTCGTTTAACGTAAAATGAGCAAATGATCGCATCAAACCTCCGTATGTGTAGTTATGCAAAATCATCATACACCGGATTGATGCGGTCCTTCTTCATTTTTATGCATTTGAAACGATAATCTACCGACTTCCCCCTCCCCCAACAACTAACCGCGAATCTGCCCATCGCCTCGCACGACAAATTTGCGCGTCGTCAACTCCTCGCAGCCCATTGGGCCGTACGCATGCAATTTTGACGTGGAAATTCCGATTTCGGCACCAAGTCCAAGCTCCCCGCCATCAGCGAAACGCGTCGAGGCATTGACGAGCACGGTCGAACTGTTGACCTCTTGCAAAAAGCGTTCGGCCAAAGCCTGATCCTGCGTAAGAATTGATTCCGTATGACTTGAAGCGTATTGTGCAATATGAGCAATTGCAGCGTCGATACCTGCAACGCATTTGACGGCTAAATCGAGCGAGAGGTATTCTTTGGGCCAATCTTCTTCGGTTGCGGGGACGACATGGTCGTGTGGATAATCGGCGCAAAGGGACGCATCAGCGTGCAGTGTGACGCCATGATCGAGCAAGGCGTGGATCAATCGATCGCAGGCATCTCGACTCAAGCCATCGTCCAACAAAAGCGTTTCCATGGCATTACAGACGCCCGGACGCTGACATTTTGCATTGAGCACGATCGTAACAGCTTTATCGATATCGGCCGTTTTTTCGACAAAAATGTGGCAAACGCCCTTGTAATGTTGAATGACGGGCACGGTCGCATTTTCGGAAACGAAGCGGATTAGCCCTTCACCACCGCGCGGGATAAGCAAATCGATATCACCACGAAGGTGAATCAAATGCATAACAGCATCGCGTGAAGTCGTTTCGATAAAGATGAGTGCATCTTTGGGAAGGCCAGCAGCTTCGATGGCATTTCGGAGTACTTCAGCAATGGCAACGTTTGAGTGAAATGCCTCTTTACCGCCCTTAAGCAGGATGACATTTCCTGATTTGAGGCAAAGTGCGGCGGCATCGCTCGTGACGTTTGGACGCGCTTCGTAAATCATAGCAACCACGCCGAGCGGAATGCGCATGCGCGCTACACGAAGCCCATTTGGGCGCACGCGTTCCTCTTCGATGCGTCCCAATACTTCGGGCTGTTCGGCGATTTGCTCAACTGCGCTGGCCATACATTCGATGCGTTTGTCGTCGAGACGAAGACGATCCTGCATAGCTGCCGAGAGATCAGAGGCAGCAGCGAGGTCTTGTGCATTTGCCGCGAGTATCTCGGCTTTATGTGCACGGAGAGCCTGAGCCATACCACAAAGCGCAGCGTAACGCGCTTCTGCCGTTACAACAGTCAGAGCACGTGCAGCAGCACGCGCACGTTTGCCGCACGATTGAATGTATTCTTCTACCGAATTATCCAAAATCATTCTTAATCCTTATTCTTTCACTTCTACGATCGTATGTTTATCGATAACATCCGCCAAATACGGAATTGCCTGATCAAAATAGCTTGAAAGCTGCGATCTAAAGAGCGCATACGTTTTGCCAACCAACGAATTTTTGCGTTTTGCGGCGTAATTATCCGAAACGCTAATAAACGCATCGAACGCCTCTTTGGGGTGCTTCGCCAAGTAGTCTCTGAAGGGCGTTACATTTTCGGCAGGCAGCGCCATCGTCTGCAAATGCGCATCATGCAGTGGTTCAAAGGCATCAATGAAATCGTTGCTCATCACCATAATGATATGCTCGATATACCCGGGGCGAACGCTTTTGATGACCTGATATGATTTTTTGACCATCATGCCCTTAAATCCGCTCAAATTAGAAATGCAAAGATCGACCGATGACGCCATATCTTTTGCAAAAGCCTGTTGCTCCTCATGAGACGATGACGCCTCTCGGATACGCATAATATTTTTCAACATTCAATCCTCCCTATTGATCTTTCAGCTTTCAACCTCTTGAAAGCTTATCCATCCTTTCTCATAAAAAAAAGCGGCGCTGATCTATTTCAACGCCGCTCTTTTTTTTGCCATAACTAGATGAACTAGCCTTTTGACTTCATCCAGAAGACCGCCACAACGATCGCAATAATGATGATGATACCGACCAAGATGTAATTCATCTTTGAGCCAGCACGTTCATTCGATTTTCGGATTGAGTCAGGGATGACGATTTGCTGCGACATACGGCCACCGAAGAAGTCGGCTTCGCTATCTTCACCAAATTCTTCGTCGTCATCGTCATCGTCGTCGTCAAACTGAGCAGAACTCGCGAGTTCGACCGAATCTTCGTCTTTTTCGAGAACTTTGTGATCCTCGACGGGCTGATCGACTTTGCTAGATTCTTCCTCTTTTTTGTCAGAAGGCTCATCTGCTTTTTTGTCGTCTGAATCGTTCGATTCTTTTTTATCGTCAGCGTCACTGGATTTGACAAGAGAAACGCCGCCGCTTGAAGAAGTGCGATCTTTTTTGCCTTTTTTCTTTTTATTTTTTTTCTTTTTAGAATTTTCTTTTACATCAGAAGGAGCTGCATCCGTATCTTCGTCAGAATCGCTGTCTTTGTTCGAATTTTTTGCAACATCGAGTTCGTCGGCATCTTTGACAGGGACAGCTTCCATTTTGTAGCCCGAAGAGGTCTCGAGCGCATTATCTTCAGCCTTGGCCTCAGCTTCTTTACGAAGTTTTTCTTCGATTTCGCGACGAATTGCTTCTTCGGCTTTCGCTTTTTCTTCGGCTTCAATGCGCGCTTTTTCTTCGGCTTCAGCTTTTGCTTTTTCTTCAGCTTCTTTGCGGAGTTTTTCTTCTATTTCGCGACGGATCGCTTCTTCGGCTTCAATGCGCGCTTTTTCCTCGGCTTCAGCTTTTGCTTTTTCTTCGGCTTCGGCTTTCGCTTTTTCTTCGGCTTCTTTGCGGAGTTTTTCTTCGATTTCGCGGCGGATCGCTTCTTCAGCTTCCTGACGTGCTTTTTCCTCAGCTTCGGCTTTTGCTTTTTCCTCGGCTTCGGCCTTCGCTTTTTCTTCGGCCTCTTTGCGGAGTTTTTCTTCTATCTCACGACGAATCGCTTCTTCAGCTTCCTGACGCGCTTTTTCTTCGGCTTCGCGGCGAGCGGCTTCTTCAGCTTCTAAACGTGCTCTGACCTCAGCCTCGATACGCGCTTTCATTTCAGCTTCTTGACGCGCTTTTTCTTCAGCCAAGCGACGGGCTTCTTCTTCAGCTTTTGCCCTAGCTTCAGCTTCGAAACGCGCTCGAATTTCGGCTTCAATGCGCGCTCGCATTTCATCGGCGGTTTCAATTTTAGCCGGTTCGGCGTTTGAAGCAGTAACGGCTTTCATTTCGACGCTTTTTTTATACGCTTCGGCCATACTATCCATGACGACCGTCGAAATACCCACGACCGTTTTTCGACCTGCGTCGTAGTCATCCTCTTCATCATCGTCGTAGTCATCATCATCATCGTCGTAGTCATCCTCTTCATCATCCAAGCAGTCGGAAGCACTGGCTGAAACAGCTGAAACAGGCTTCATATTAGCTTGAGAAATAGAGGATAACATCTCATCTGTGGAACTAGCGCCGAAACCGAGTTCGTCGTCATCGTCATCGTCGCCCAAAAGACTTCCAAAGACAGACTTTGTGACCTGTTCATTTTTTGAAGCATCATCATCTGAAGATTTTGTTGTGACCTCAGAGACGACATCCATATCATCCGAATCGACTTCTTTAGGCTTACTAGCCGAGGCGAGCTTTGCCCCACAATTCACGCAAAAACGCGAATTTTCGGGAACTTCCTGTTGACAAACTGGACAACAAATCATTCAAAGACTCCAAAACGCTCAAGACGCCTATGATACTCGAGATCACATCGTCTCATATTTATAGATTACACGAATTTACGAACGGTACGCGACCGCACCCTCGTTTTCATTATACACGATAAAGCCCTAAAAAAGGGGCATTATCTTATGTCACACTTCATACACATTTTTCGTTCTAATTTGTATCCTATTCACGAAAAACAAACGCTACATTTAGCATGCAAATCAAAATTCGAAGATCTGGCCACATTTTGCCAATCTGAAGCCCTTGTCGAGGGCGATGTTTTTTTCGTCCTGCGTGACTTCATCAGCGTAGTGCATGAGGATCATTTTATCGATGTACTGTTGAGGTAGCGTACATAGTTCTTCGAAGGACGTATGGACGCCGCCTTTACGAGCAGGCAAAAACGAGACATCGTGGAAGACGATCTCGGCCCCGCGTTCAAAGTAATGATCGATTGCCAGACGAGAAAATGTCGTATCTGAAGTGAACAAAATTCGATGATCCAAAAATATTCCAAATGCAGAACGTTTCCAAACGTGATTTACAGGGAAAATTTCAATTGGAACGCCCAAAAGATCGTAGACCTTTCCAGGTTCGATGGGATGAATATCGGCATAATCATCGAAGCCAAGCTGTTGATAAGAATCGCCAATAAGAACCCCACTGGTCATTGATGCCTGCAAAAAATTCGCCCACATATCTTCGCCAGGAGACGCAAAAGGGGCAACGAAATTCTTAGGTAACCACAGACCAAATCGTCTTTTGAGCCTAAAATAGGACTCGAAAAGAATTTCTTCGATGCCAAAGACGTGATCACCGTGCAAATGCGTAATGAAAGCAGCATCGACATTTTCGGTGAGCAAACCGGCATTTTGGAGAGCGATGGGGCCCGTGATACCGAAATCGATGAGCCATTTTCCGCGAGGAGCATGCACAAGGATGTTGGTGTTATAGTTTACCGGCGGTTTTGACCGAGCGTTACCAGACCCAAGAAACTGAAACTTAAAACTCACCATAACAACAGCCTTTTCGATCGTCTTCGAAGCATACAAAGCAGCATAAAAAATCGCATAAAAGGCGTGCGGCTGCAAGAAAAACAGGCATCGTGATAGATGCTAAAAAGGTGGGAGGTAGAATTTTTTGTAAAGAATTTGGGGCGCCGTCTTTGAGCGGCAAAGCCGCATCAATACGCCGGCGCGCGTCACCTATTTCGCAAGCTCAATACGGTGCCGCACCTCTGATTTTGGCTAAGCCCGTAAATTAGATGGCTAAGGCAGAACTTGCTAACGCCCAGCACGAAAAGAAATCCATGCTGGAAACGTCAATGAAATACAAAAGAATGATTCCAGATTAATTAAAAACGTGCCCTATCAGAACCGTAAGCTTTATCAAAGCACTCACTCGCTATATCCGATAAACTACGAATAGCATCAGATTTCATGCAAGCATCCTCTTTTTCAGCGAAATTTGACATCGTCGCATCAGCAGTACAGTCAGCCATCGCAGTGAAGTAGGCAATGGCTTCTGCGGAGCACTTATCATAATAGGTTAAGTAGAGGCTTCGGGTACTACAAACAATACCGCCATAATTGTCTTGAGCCTTTTCGCAGTACGATTTCATTTTTTCGTAATTTGCTCCGAGGAGCGTTTTAGCTTCATCACTATAGCACTTTAAGACGTTTGTACTGATAGGATAAGAGAGATTATCTTGGCAATCTATACTCGTGCTCAGATCGTCGTAATGTGCGATCAGATCGTTGTAATAGAGTTCTGTGCAGTATTTCGAACCATAATCGAGGTATAAGTTATTAAATCTGTTACAATTCTCAAGTCCATCACGTTCATCCATTTCAGCATAATAGCCGCATTTTTGCCACTTGTTACAGTGGCCATCAATCGCGGTTTCAATTTTGGCTTTAAGCTCTTTAATTGAATCATTATTATCATCAGAATCGTTAGAACATGCACCCAAGCCTAACGCAAATGAGGAAACGAGCGCCCAAAACACGAGTTTATTTAACATAAATTTTCTCCTGAAAGGTCATCTCAAACGTGTTAAGAATTTGGTGTCTATCACCATGCGGATAATTCTAGCTTAAGGCATATAAAAATGCGACTGTTTGTCCACATTATTCCAAGGGAGCGCCAACTCTTATTCAGGACTTAACAACACCAAATTACCCTCAAAAACCAAATCACTTTGTATCCTAATGAATTGATTTGTACTTTCGCCTCAAAAAAGTACGAAAACAAAAGCAAAAAACGTGTAAAAATGCCACCGACTCAGAAAGAGCATTTTAGATAACACTGGATGGGGATAACCGCCCCCATTGCGATCAAGTTAGCAGAGTAGAAGATCTATGATGCCTCATTGCAGAAGTATTTATTCATTTGGATGCTACATAGCGTGCGGGTGGAAACGAGGAAACGGAGGTACACGCAGTCAACGAAGTTCGATTCTTTGTATAACACACACAAATTAAAGAAGAAAAACGCCTAAAACGCGAATCAAACGCAATCAATGATTGTCAAAAAAGACATTATTCGATAAATTGAGGGTGGATTTTTGGGGGATCCTTTACAGAAACTTTTTTTGGGAAAGAAGATTTCATGGCTCACACACCTGGATCAGGACGCTACATATTAAAATTCATATCCGGAAAGTACGCGGGCGGAGAGTTCGTGCTGGAGATGAACAGAGAGCTCATCATAGGCCGTTCTAGCGAACTTGAGATGGTACTGATCGAAGACATGGTCAGCCGTCATCATGCGAAGATCACGACGACGGATACAGAAATATTCATCGAAGATCTTGGCAGTACGAACGGAACGTTTGTAAACGGTGAGAAGATCACGAACTGCAAGCTAAAAGAGGGCGACCGAATATTAATCGGTACGTCGATTGTCAAACTTGTCTTTGAAGAGTTTGACGCAGCTCTTCCGCCGCCAGCACCTGTATCGATGTCACCGATAGGTGCACCGAGCATAGAGGATTTGCGTCTTCCGACGGGATCTGCGCAGCAGGGTCGTGTAGCGCCGTCAGGTCCTTCGTACACAGCGCATGGAGGAACACAGTCCGGTGTTCTTTCGGGACTTTTGGATCAGCTTCCCCTTCCAGATCTGCTTCAGCTGTTTGGATCGAGCAAAAAGACGGGGTGTCTGTTCATCACAACGCCCGCTGGTTCTGAAGGCCGCATTTACCTTCGTGAAGGTCGTGTCTACGGTTCCGTCATCAATGGCAATTTTGACGTTCCGTCAGACAAGAGCTTTTACCGCATGATTACGTGGAAACAAGGTACGTTTTTACTCGACACGATGGCGACGTACGAATTTGAGCATCCGATTAATGAAGCTGTTGAATCGATGCTCATGGAAGCTATGCGTATCATTGACGAGATGGATGCCCTTGGCGAAGATACTCCGACATACGACGCTATCTTCCGCATTACCGTCAATCTTGAGCCGAAACTCTCGGATCTCAACAAAGACGAACTCAACGTATTCCAGCTTGCGCTCAACGAACCTACAATGGAATTCATTTTGATGCACAGCGAATTAGACGATATTGAGACTACGCGCTGTGTCACGAATCTATTGCATAACCACTATATGGAATTAGCTATCGCCCAATAAGGCTTAGCTTTCGTTCTCACCTTAAAACCGCGCGGCTCTCCGTGCGGTTTTTATTTTGGAGTTTTATTATGACAATTCTTGCAGATGTTCACGCTCAAGTCATTGCCGCTATGAAAGCGCATGACGATAAACGCCGCGATGCCCTTCGACTCATCGAATGCTCCCTCAAAGCTGAAGCCAAAGAAAAGCTTCACGAGCTTTCGAACGAAGAAGAAATCACAGTACTTTCACGCGAAGCCAAAAAACGCAACGAAGCGATTGAAAGCTACAACTCTGTTGGTGCGACAGACCGTGCAGAAAAAGAGTCTTTCGAGCTAGAGATTATTCAATCGTTCCTTCCCCAACCGCTTACTGCCGATGAAGTTCGCGACATGATCAAGAAGATTGTTGCAGACAACAATATTGACTCTAAAAAAGACTTCGGCAAAGTCATGAAAGATCTCAACCCGATGATCAAAGGTCGTTTCAACGGCAAAGACGTTCGTCCGCTTTTTGATGAGATCGTTCCGTAGTTTAAGCAAAAATAGCTTAACTAAAAAGCCGCCTTATAAGGCGGCTTTTTTTATTTTTAGAATACACATCTATCGCTAATCGATTTTGATCTGAATCGTTCTTAGGGGAAAGAAAAAGCTGTTCTTTTAGTGAACTGGGAGAGTCAATAGAAGCTTAGTTAAACCTGGGTTAATGAAAAATAAAAAAGGCGCTCCGAAGAGCGCCTTAAAACTAAGCAGAAAGCTTAACCATTTCCACCACGTTTCTTTTCCATGTCGAGGTCATCCATGAGCATTCCGAGGACCATCTCAGAGACTTGATCATAGAGTTCTTCAGCGGAGATATGTTTCGTAGCTTTAGCTGTATTTGGATCAGCAGCTTTAGCAGAAGCATCAACTTTAGGCGCAGCAGCAGACGTTTTCTTTTCGAGAGCGAAACCTTTTTCGGAGCTTCCGAAAGCGGCTTTAACGCGGGCTTCCATAGCTTCAGCAGCTTGTTCTTTGAGGTTAACGGAGTCACCCGAATTGAAGTGCGTTGTATGGAGCAATTCGTGAGCGAGGAGACCGAGACCTTCTGCTGAATTGAAATCGAGTTTAGAAGCACCGAAGAAGATGCTTTTACCGAGGGTGAAAGCCTGAGCGCCCATAGCAGCAGAAGCCATTTCAGCGACGGGGCCGCTATAGATTTTAACATTCGAGAGATCGAAGCCGATGTAGGGCGACAATTTCTGTTGAATGTTTTTGGGGAGAGCTTTTCCTTCAGCTCTGAGGTTCGAAGCAATCTCACCCGGAGAAACGCGGGCTGACTTAATACGAGATTTTGTGTCAGCGCCGTCTTCGTTCGGGTTACGACGTCTTTCGACCCAATGAGCAAGAGAATTGGCAGCTCTAGCGACTTCACCATTGAAGTGACCGAGTTTTTGTTCACCCTCAGGCGCTTTATCAACGCGTGTTTTCATCGAAGGATCGAACTGATTTTCGATGATCTTGATAAGTTCGAGATTAGCGGAATTCAAGTCACTCAAACCATAAGATTTACGGAGGGGTGTATCCGCCTGTTTAAGTTTAAGTCCGGCAACTTTGTAAAGTGCAGGGAGCATATCGGCGGTATCAGTTTTTTTAGGATCGAAGTTGACGCGTTTGAAGAGAGGTCTATCAGCGGTATTTTCGATCAACTTATATCGCGCAGCGGTGAAGCCCATTTCGCTACGAACGGAGGGCATAAAAGCGAGCTGGCGAATATCGCGCATCGCCTGGTTCGAGCGACGGACGCGAGCATTTTGGAGTGTCGGAATATCGGTAGCGATCGGCGCAGCCTGATCGGCGATATGGAGCGCGGAGCGAACGCTGAGAATTGATTCAGCACCAGCATACGGAGCATAGAGACCGACATCAGCAGACGAAGCACTCTGGGCCAATGCACGCACAACTTTGATCGCTTCTGAAGCGAGGTTCATGCGAGGAGAGACTGATGCTACATTGCGCACAGAAGGATGGGAAGCGCGACGAACCGTGTAGTCAGGCACTTGAGCATTGGCATCAAGTGCTTTGAGCATATCGGCGGCCTGATCGGCGTAAACAGCGCTCTGTTCATATTTCATGCGATGCTGTTCGTACATCATACGCGCCTGGAGAAGTGCGGCATCATCATCGGAAGCGGGAGCTTGAGGCGCGTCAGCGATGGAGAACGATTCGAGCGTTTGAGCCAGTTTAGAAGTGGACTCAATGCCTTCGAGCTGCGCGATGTAATTAGAGGCATTAGCCGTATCGAGAGCACGTGCAAGCTGTTTGAGTGCATCGACATTTTGAAGTACGTCGGAGGATTCAAAGGCAGCAAAAGCCGTTTGAGCTTTAAGCTTAAGCGCATCGTCATTGGAAGCGGCAATCTCTTTTGCGATACCAGCCTGGATCATACGAACCTTGGACGTTTCGCCATCGAGGATATCTTTAGCGGCATGTTGAACAGATTGAACAGCACGTTCAACAGCTTCACGCGTTGAAGCATCTTCGTAATTTGCACGAAGTTTATCCTGACGATTTTGCGATTCAGCTTCAAGCTTGGCGACGAGCGCATCAGAAGCCTCAACAGAACGAGCCTTTTGGCTCGCATTTGAAAGCAGATCCGAAAGATGATTGGCTTGAGCACGAGAAGCAGCCGCGCGAATCGCCTCTGTACGGATGTTTCGAGCAACTTCACGTTGAGAGTCATCAACATTATTATAGCCCGTTTCAACATCGTGAGAGACGAGACTTTCGAGGATAGACTCAAAGTTCTGACGTTCTTCGTTAATGCTACTAACGGAATCAACCAATTCAAAATTGGAAGCCCAAACGCTATCGCTCAGACGTTTTTGCAACGAGAGACTGAGCTCATCTGCTTTTTCAGAACTCAACACGCTAATCGCCTGCTGAACAGCATCGACGTGGCGACGATCCCACGAACCGCGAGGCATTTCGAGCAAGCGTTCGGCTAAAGCCTGGTGGTTACGCAAAAGGACCTGACTGCGTAGATCTGATTTGGCATTGACGGTAAGCGCTACAGGCTCAGACGAAGCCGTCATTTCTGTTTGAAGAGCATTCAGGCGCGACAGAACTTCGTCAGCCTGAATTCTGCCATCTTGGTAATCAAGATAAAGACGATCAAACGCCTGATAAATTACGAGCGCCTTGCGGCTATCTGTAACGGCAGCCAGACCAGCGCGGAATGTCTCAAGTGCGTTCATTATCTTATTTTCTTTGCGTTCCATTACTAACCTCGTGGGAAATGCTGTGCACAATGTGCCAAAAGCAAAAGATACTAGCCTCCTCTAGTGCAAAATAAATTCCAACAAAGCAGATTATTTCGATTAATCACCTTTTACGGATTTCCTTATATAGTCACGTTTTTTAATGCTACGCCTTGCAGGCAACGCACATTTTTACGCTTTTCCTCCCAAAATCGCGCGTATCCATCGTACACGCGCCCCAATCGAGTTGGTTTAAAGGGGACAACAGACCTCACGCAAAGATAAAAAATAATAAGAATTTTTAAGTGAGGCTAACAGACCGCAGAAACGGAAAACGGATAGATCAGGAAACATACTTAACGACTTTGTTGTCGCGCCGCAGGCCAGAGGGGGTAGCGGCGTATTGTCTGAGCCTCAATTAGATTCGAAGCCAAGGCAATCAAGGCATACCTCAAGAAACGAAGTAAAAAAAATGCAGCTTTAAAAAAGCTGCATAATTGCAAAAAGGCGAAGACAATAGACGCTCAGGGGGAGACCTCCCCCACCCTATCCTAAAACCTAAACGCCATTCGCATTCAGAATCGATGCTTCGACTAGACTTTTCATTTGATTAAACTGCTCGCCGAACATTTTTTGAGCGTTCGAAAGATCAGAAAACATGGTTCGATCGTCTTGCGTGACGCACCCGCGCATTAATATAAAGATAGGTTCTTGAGGGAACTTTTTAATGGCGTGGGAGAGGTGGGATTCTGCATCGGCGCGGAGGCCGCGTCTTGCGAGACATTGCGCGTAGGCGAGAGCGATTGCAGAAGTGTGAAGGGAGACGGAAGCGAGCGTTTTTATAACAAAATCATAAGATGAGGATTTATATTGACGCGCGAGGAGCTGACAGAGCTTATCGGAAGCGCGTGTATAGTTGGGATCGACCGAAAGTGCATAACAGGCATGTTCGAGGAGGCGTTCTGCCGGTGCGGGTAGACCTTCGCGCTGAGCTCTTCTTTCGGCGTCACGGAGGCGCATCCAATTGACGTAAGCATGAAAGCTGTGTGTGCCGATCATTGTCCACACATCGGGGAGCCAACTTTCGGGGGAGCGATCAGTAAAGCGAGAGAGGATGCGTGCAGCGAGGGAAGCGAGTGCGTCATGGAGCGACTCACGGTCAGTGGACTCGCAACCGCAGAAGAGGAGGATATTTTTTTGAACATCGACCATGTTGATACTGAGGAGCAAGCCATCCTCATCATCAACGATACGTCCGGTCAAAGCAATTGTCCCGCCGAGAGCGCGGGTTGTATCGACGACCCATCGCGTTTCGGGCAAGGAGTAGAATACAGCGAAGGCGCACGCATTTTTAGCGACGTCGTACTGAATCTCGTCAGAGTTATTAACGAGGATCATTTGCGGGATTGCGATGAAATCCTCGTTAAGCGCGAGACACTCGGCGAAGTCTTCGCACAACTGTCGACTGAAGCCAGCCAAGAAGTTGTCGAAACCAGCGCCGGTACCGAGGGAATAACAAATAACGAGCTGCGAAGACATGATAGATTAGGGAAGAACGACGTCAAAGGATTCGAAAGCGTTTTCGGCGAGGCCAGAGGTAGTAGCACAGGAGCGAGGCTGTTTAAACTCATCGAAAGCGGCTTCTAAACATGGATTAGCTGTAAACTCGTTAGAGAGAACGATCGAGCAATTTTCAGTGACATCGAGCGTGAGCTTCATGCTTTGTTCGGGTGAATCAGCACATTTTTTGATGTCATCTCTATTGTTACCGACGAAGGACTGAATCGCAATGGTTGTTTCATTGGAGAGGGAATCCTGAGAATTATGACGCGAAACAGCAATGTCTTTGTAACTTGATTTTAGGAGCTGCGCATTGATGACGACCTCAGCCGAATCAGCATTAAACGGCACAACGAGCATTTCGTAACCAGCAGCGATGAATACAGCGGAGTAACCGAGATCGGAGACTTTAAGCGTTGTTTCGAAGGGGAGGTGCATGAAGGGGGCGATATCTTCATCTTTGGAGACCAAAGCGTCAGGTCTTTCACCATTGGAATCAGAGAACAAGACTTGAGCATCTGCGGGAATTGCTTTGACGACGAGGCGTGTTGAATCGACAAAGTCAATCGGAGCGACGGGTTCATGCGTAATTGTAGCGACGTTCGCGAGAGCACTTGCCGAACTCAGAACAGCGGCATTATTCGTAGAGACGGGAGCGGCGATATCTTCACGATTATATTTTTCGAGAGGGCTACAGATGGAACCGTTACCTTGAGCTTCACCATTGGGAGCGAGCCAGCACCAAGCGTTTTCACCCGTGCCCGTAAAGGCAGCGAGTATATCGGTACTAGAAGCAGTAACCTCATGAATGGTTGTGAGATCACTACGAAGTGACAAAGCAAGCGGAGCAGAAGGATGCAAGCCTGCGCCTTGCCCCAAGAAAGCGATGCCTTGAGCACGTCCGGGCAAAGTAATTTTTTGGTTTCCAGTCACATTAAAGATCTGAGAGGAATCTGCATTTTGGAGATAGGAGTCATCGCTAGACCAAAGCAGAGGGCTGACATTTTCGGGATAAACCTGATGGCGGACATCTTTTGATGCGAAGTCGACAATACCGAGATTGGTTGCGACGGATTTTCCAGAGTGACTGAAACTGAGCCAAGTGACGGGTTGATCCAACTTTTGAGTTATTTTTTTGAGCGAGACATCATAAGTCCAAAGGCCGCTTTCACCCCACAAAAGGAGGTTACTAGAGTACGGACTTGCGGAGATATGTTTTACGTCTGATTTAGCAATTGCATTTTCAGCGATAGAGAAATCAACGCCGTATTGATTTTCTGCAATACTAAACATACGGAGTCGAGGTTTATCGCTATTTTCGTATTCCAAGACCCAGAGATAATCGTTTGAATGGAAAGCGACGTCAACCCCCGCCTGGAGCTCAGCAACTTTTTCCATTTTATCGTCCACCAACATGTACATCTCGGAACGGCCATCATCGTATTTTATGATGCAATTTTTTTCGTTATCCGACCACTCAGCGTAGACAGGCGTACCAGAGATTTCCAATTTGTCAGTGATATTTTCGGCAGCTTGTTTCCATTGAATAAAGCTAATGAAAGTTGATTTAGAGGCATCCTTCGAAGCGGTTTCCAAGACGACAAAGCCATTCATTCCGGACTGAGAAACACCGACAGCCGAGACAGTTCCTGGGAGGGAAGACTGTTTAACAAATTGAGCTTTGCTAGGATCCCAGAACGCTAAATAGCTCGAACCGTCGGCTTCGCCAGATTCGTTCATGCCATTAAAGACATTGACGACATTGTTTCCAGCATTTGCGAAAAAGGAAGCAGCCAACTGACGACCGTTACCGTTGTCAGCAGACTGAGAAACGGAACCTTTGTCACCAATGCGTGTAAGCAAACCATTCGCGATACCAATGAGCGGTTGAGTTTCGGAATCACGCCAAGCGAAGACAGCCGGGCCATCAATTCTATGGCTCAAAGCAACTTCCGAGAGTTCAGACGAAGCCCCATCGGAAATGCGAAGCCATTTTTCGGGCGTAACAATTTCTGTTCCACCAGTATGTCTATAGAGGGAGACGAAGTCTGCGCCAGTCGCAACATTTGTAAAGTTATACTGTCCGTGAATCGACGTCGTTCCTTTGCCCTGGACATAACCATTTTGGCAAACGGCAGCCCAAAGATCGGTACCATCATACGAGCAGCCCAAAGCAACTTCACGCGGACAAGCCAACTTAGGATCGTCTAAGCTTGCCACGATATCAGGTTGACCTTCGCGATGAATGTGCATTTCGAGTTTAGAAATATAGGCATACGCATAGCCTTTGCTTCCGAAACAAACCAGCGCATCTTCGGGAAGGGACTGAGTAACGTCTTCTAGGTTCGTATGACGAACGACGTTAATCGACAAATTGTCGCGCGTAATATAAGAGACGGAACCATCGTTTTCTGCAGAGAAAGCATTACTGGCCAAGCCCGGGAGTGAGCCAACCAAGCTTCCATTATTGAACCCGAGATCTTTATCTAAGATGAAGCGTTCGAGTTGAGAATTGTTCGTTACGTAAGTAACGTGCTTACCATCTTCGGAAACCTGGATACCCTGACAACCGTTTTTAGGGAAGAACTGAGCGACCAGTTTATCGCTATGGTAGACCGCGCCTCGAGTATCATTGCAGACTGCAATCCATTTTCCGTTAGGCGAAGCATCGAATTCTTTCCAGCGAAGAGAATCAGCAGTGAAGCCAAAATTCTGAGCAACGGCGTAGGTATTTGCTTTATTCACGCTTCGCTGATAGAGGTGGACGCCAACAACAACAATAATGCCAACGATTATAACACCAACGATCGTAGACACGAGACCACGCTTCACATTTTGCTCATAAAGCTCAGGGTCTTCAACCGCGGCGCAGTCCTCCTCACTATAGAGGAAGTCTTCTTTCACTTCGTTATAGGCTTCAACGACGTCTTCAATTCGAATTTCGCGGCCTAATTTTGCACGCGTACTTAATCTGACTTCGCCACCTTCTTCTAAATCTTCAGCCTCTAAAACAGCAAGATCAGCTGTTTTTTGCAGAGCGATGTCATTTTCATCGTCTTGATCAGACGACAGAGAAGCATCTGAAGCTTTGGATTCGACTTCAGACTTATCATTTAGCTGAGAAGACAGCGTTTCTTTTAGAGCGTCTGATTTATGGTCTGATGTTTCCGGTTTTGTGTCATGAGAAGCAGATGTAGATTCGCTGGACTCAATTTTTTTATTAGATTTTGAAGAATCCTTAGCATCTTCGATCGAAAAATCATCAATAACTTCAACGTTCTCGATGTCGTCAGCCGAAGAAACATCTAGATCATCACTGACCTCAATCGCGGCGAGATCAAAACTGGCACCGAGATCATCGAGAATGACTTCAAAAGCATCGTCTTTTTTCGCAGAAGCGCTAGCGGTAGGTTCTTTAATGCCTGTACCATCTGCCAAATCAGAAAAATCGATATCAAGATCAATTCCGTCTTTTTGAGCATTTTCCAAAACAGCATCGAGGCTGCCAGAAAGAGAATCCGTACGGCTAAACAGATCGACTTCAATGGAAGAATTTCTATGACCGGATGATCCGAGTACAGAGTCCAAACCGAAGTCGCTATCTATATCATTAAAGAGCGCTGATAAATCATTAGAATTCAATGTATTTTGATCATTCATATCAGATTTATCTGTAGCCTTATCAGTCATCTTCAACCTCGCCCTAAGTCACCGAATGCGTAAGTCAACATTCGAAGCTGGCCATCATATTTAAAACTCTCACGACAGATCAAACACGATCTTGCCAAAAATAATATACACCCACTCTACAAAATAAACGATATTACACGTCCTTGCAATGTATTTAAGGAATATCACGCACACGCAACAAACAAAAAAGGCGGCAAAGTAATCTTGCCGCCCTTTTAAATCAAAACCACGCGTTTGCCATGATCGTAGTCATGAAAAGACTAATCGATTACGGGACTGACTGGATAGTTCTGTAGGAACGCACTGATTTGAGCAGCAATATGAGTATGGAGCGTCGCATCTTCTGGAGCATCAAGGACTTTAACGATCCATTCGGCAACTTTTTCCATTTCACTTTCTTTAAAACCGCGGCTTGTTAAGCTAGGCGTACCGAGACGAATACCACTTGGACGACGAGGCGGATTTGGATCATAGGGAATAGCATTGAAGTTGCAGACGATGCCGGCATTTTCGAGAGCGATAGCAGCAGTTTTGCCATCCACACCTTTGGCGCGGAGATCCACGACCATCATATGACAATCCGTACCACCGCTCACGATGCGTAGCCCTGCCTCAGCTAAAAGTTTAGCAAGATGCTGTGCATTTTTTACAACCTGGTGACCATATTCTTTAAAACAAGGACGAGCGGCTTCGCCTAAAGCGATTGCAAGCGCCATGACCTGATTCATGTGTGGCCCGCCCTGCATGCCGGGGAAAACGGCGCGATCGATAGCGCTTGCAAATTTTTCTTTGCACAAGATCATACCGCCGCGAGGCCCGCGAAGCGTCTTATGAGACGTCATCGTAACAACATCTGCATAAGGAACAGGATTTGGATAAGCACCCGCTACGACGAGACCTGCGACGTGGGCAATGTCTGTCACGAGATAAGCACCAACGCTGTCTGCAATTTCTCTAAACTTTTTGAAATCAAGAGCTCGGCTATAGGACGTCGTACCGATAAAAAGAACCTTCGGTTGAACTTCTTTTGCCATGGATGCAATTTGATCATAATTTAGGCATTCTGTAGATTCTTCAACCTCAATGCGATGTGGTTCGTACAGCTTGCCACTAAAATTGACTTTCCAGCCATGCGTTAAATGGCCACCAGAATTCAACCCCAATCCCATAATTTTATCGCCAGGCTCGCAAAGCGCCATATACGCAGCCATATTCGCAGGAGATCCGCTGTAGCTCTGAACATTTGCGTGTTCGGCACCAAAAAGCTCGCACGCTCTCGAAATAGCGAGTCGTTCGATGGCATCGTTATTGACTTGCCCTTGATAGTAACGCTTTGAAGGATAACCCTCGGCATATTTATTAACAAACACTCCACCTAAAGCGGCTCTAACCGAATCAGATACAATGTTTTCGCTAGGAATCATCCTTAAAACGGACTTCTGACGTTCAATTTCATTATTATAAATTTGTTCAACTTCTTTATCTTGCCACATACCATACTCCTAATCATCCCCCGATTGAGCACATTCTATCACATCTACCTACATTTTTTTCAATTTTTGTTTGCTCTGGCTATTGCCCGCTTCGCGTTCAATACGCCAGAGCGCGTAGCTATTGCGTTCCGCAATACGCTACGCTGCTATTTATACTCCCCTCTTCACACATCCCATACGAACAGATAAAACTATTCGCTGATCAGTATCCTAGATGAATGAATTTAAACTTTCAAGATAATTTTATTCACTGTTGTTATTTTGTTCATTCAAAAAAGAAGGGGTAGCGGCGTATCCTCATGTGAGGCCTATAAGTACAAATCAATTATCCAAGTCAGGTGTGGATTTAGATTAAAGCATCTCACAATGAAAAGCTGCCGAAACATGAGGATAGACGCTCAGGGGGAGACTTCCCCCTCTTAAAAATATAAACAAATTTACATATTAATCATATTTTTGGTGAATTTCACCATAAAGTTATAAAATTCCTCAGTATCGGAATCAGAAAACTGTTTGAGCGAGGCGCGATGCAACTCCAAAGTGTTTTCGTCATTTCTCTTGATTGGCCCTGTCAGAGCTGAAATGGGATCTGTCGTTTTAAGGGTATTTAGGGATGATTCTAGGAGGCGACAAGAAGCTTCGCGAGCAGTGAAAGGATCAAAGCCACAAGATTTAAATAATTTTTGGGCCGTATCTAGGAGGGTCACAGGATAATTCGAAGCAAAAACTGCGGCTGCATGATAAAGCGCTTTTTTGTCAGAATCGATGGTTGTGGCACGAGCATTTTGTTGGAGCAATCGATGACGCGCATAAGTTTCAAACGTATGATCACCCTCGATCACGTGAATGACTTCGCGGTAGGCATCGAAGCAACTTTGGTCCGAAACTGATTTGGGGGGACAAGCGAGCAAGGGGTGAATCGATCCATAATGTGCGGGCAAAAAAGACAGGATTGAACTTGAAAGTGCGCCGCTCGTATGGATGACGATTGCATCACGTGACAGATATTTAGAAATTTGTTGTGCGACAGAGCTGATGGATTGATCCGAGACAGTGAGCCAAACGACGTCTGCAAGCTGTATGAATTTCGAATTTTCCTCTACAGAATCAAAAGAAATTACATTAAATTCACGTGTAAATTCATCGCACGAAGTCTGATTCAGATCGAAGCCAGCAAGCAGGTGTTCATGCAACATGCGCGTGATTCGAGCCTGAACAAATCCCATTCGGCCCAAGCCGATGATTACGACATTCATAAGACCTCAAAAAAAAACGCGCCCGATGAGAGCGCGTTAAAGCAAAGATGGAGAGGTAAGACTATCGACCCGTTCTACTAACAGTGAAAGAGGTCCAATAACCGAAACCATCTCCGTGACCAGCTTTGAGTTCGTGTTTTACTTCAGTGAGGTAATAATCGCCTTCGAGTTCGGAGCCGATGTCCAAAATTTTGACAATCGAACCGCAACGGAGCGTTGAATTTCCTTCGCAGGAGCCTTTACCGGTCATGAAGTTATCAGCACGTTGATTCAAGATAGATTCAGCGAGTTTTTCAGCTTCTTCTTCGCTGTAAACGGGCTGATCACTGACTTGGATCGTAGTACCAGTATTTGCGATTGTAGATTTAACAGCACCGGTATTCGAACCGCCCATCGAACCGCCATTAACGTTGGAGCTCGAAGCGATAATCGGTTTAGCGCTATCGGGATCATAGGAACGGACGACGACTTTGTCGACGACGTTCATGGTAGAGGTATCAAAATCGCAGGTTTTGAGGATCTGAGTATTCCCGCCAGCCTTGGTAGCATCCAAACGGAGCGTGACGCCGGTATCAGCTTTTTCAGGTTTTTTGAAAACGAGGTCTCTGCCGACGACTTTGACTTCGAAGCCGATACGGCGGGCGCGTTCATAGAGGAACGCGAGGTTACTAATATTGTTTTGAACGACGAAAGGCTGAACGATACCGGAGTCATCAAAGTTACGGCCGAGACCGCATTCATCAGCGATGATACCAGCGATATCGGAGTCTTTAATATTCTCCCAGGAGCGGCGTTTACGACCGCGCGTAAGGAGCTGGAGATCGTCAAAACCAGTGACTTCAAAGGTTCTACGAGCAGAATCTTTTTTGAAGCCTTTGACGCCAGTAATTTTACCTTCAATGACCTGATTCAACCCTGTTTCAACGAAACCGAGAGAAATCGTGCATTTATCGCCTTCATTAATTTTACCCTTAACGGCTTTAGAGAAGAGCTCATCAGCGTCATCGAGGATAATTTTAAAAGAGCTAGGGGCATCAGAGAGGAGTTCGACTTCGATAGATTTTACGCGACGTCGCAACTCGAGAGAAGAGAAGTCGAAGACTCCCAAAGTAAATTTAAAATCAGGTGTTCTTACCGCCATAAATTCCTCCAACGGTCATTCATCAATAACGTCAAAAGTGTTAGCCAGTAATTAGATACCGGCTAACAACTTACTGATTGGTTAATTGGATTTTGAAACGGTATAGGTCAAAGGATAATTGGCATTTTCTTCTTTGAAGTCAGGATTCTGAGCGAGGATGGCCTCTTTATCGGAATCCGTCAACTGACCAGCATTAGAAACGCATTTGGTAGTGAAGGTCACACCTTTGTCGGTTGAACCAACAGAAGCGGGGGTGACGGAAACGGTATCCGCCTGTTTGAGGCTGACGCTAGCGGTAGCACGGCAAGGAATACCAGCGGATGTAAACATCGTGTATTTTGTCGTAACACCTTCGACAACGCCCGTGAAACGGCCGCTACTAAGGATCATATCATTGTCACCCCAAACGACCGTAACGAGGGGAGGACGTTTGAGTTTCTTGTCGACCATAGCCAAGCTAAGGAGGGACTGAATTGTAGGACGAACGTCCTGAGAATCAGCTTCATACGAATCGAAGAGAAGTTCGACCGTCATGGTGATAGCTGTACCATTGGTAAACTGAAGATTGGCGTAATCGACAGGCGTACCACAGGGTTCATCGGTCCACGTAGCTTTTTTATCAAAGCTCAATTCTTTGGGATTGTAACCGGCGTAAATCTTAGCACCAGTCTCCAAAGACATAATACAAATCTTTTTAACGTTATCGTTACTCATTATTCTGACCTCCTACGCTGAAGTTCCTCATTGAGGCTATCCAAAATCATTTCATAAATTTCTTCTGCGATGATGCGAAGATCATCAACCGGAAGACTTGAACTATCAAGATCGTTTCCGCCAGCCGCTCCAGCAGAATTTGCGAGAGCCCCAGAGCCGCCGTCAGAACCACCACTAAAGAGCGGTGCAGCCTGAGACTGCTGAGGAATCAAATTAGGACTGACATAATTTTTGTCATTTACGCGCTGCATACCCTGAATAGGTGTAGCACCGATCTTTTTGAGCGCTTCGCGAAGTTCACGCGCTTCCATGACTTGGCGAGCACGGGCATCACGCTGTCTCCATTTGGGAAGACCACGTTCGCCGAGGTAACTATCGCTGGGGAGCTGCTCAACCAAAACTCTGACGACTTCGTTTGTAGAGAACACACCGACGTTGCGATTGCTAACATCCTCAACGTAGTCGAGGAGAGAATCGATCGTACTAAGGAATTCGCCAGAAGCAACGGATGCTTTAGCATTTTCTTTAGTATGCATTGCGTTCATCAAAAGCTGAGAACCGTAAGAAGCCTGAGCGCCATTTGCAGCATGCGCGGAAGCGAGCACTGCGTTCACTGCTGCAGAAGAGGCTGCCACAGAAGAGGCTGCCGCAGAAGAGGCTGCTGCTGCAGAAGAATTCGCCGATACAAATTCGCGAGAAGCAGCATCGAAATTATCGTAGCTGAATTCACCGCTCGTCATACCGAGAGAACTTTCAAAGCTTGAAGCTGCATTCTTTGACGCCTGAGCATCGAGGAACTCGCCGCGGTTGCTATCATAGGCAGAGAACGTAGGAGCAGAGCTATCCGAAGGAGATTCAACGCCGAACAGACCAGCAAAGCTCTGATTGTTCAGGCCTAACCAGCCAGAAGCCGAATTTTTCGCGGTTTCTGAAAGTTTTTCGAAATACATTCTGCGGAGATTTCTGACGCTGCGAGCATTTCCACTCTGTTCGAGAACACGCGTAAGGCTTTCGATAATGTCACCAGAACCAGAAGCAAGTTCAGAAACTGAGCTATTGAGTTTGGGCTGAGCAACGCTCTGAACATAAGCATCAGGCGTCATAACGACGTTACTACCGCCGATGGAGACGTTAAGAAGCTTGCGTTCAGCATCCATAACGTTGGAGTGAATAGCTTCGAAGCGATCACTTGCAAAGCTAAGTTCTTCAGCGTCTGTATTGAAGCTATTCTGACTTTCGATCGAAGCATCTGCCATAGCGTTGGCATTACGTCCTAGGACGACAGAAACGAACTGATCCGCACCACTGATGGTGTTGACGTTGTCAAGTTTCTTAATGTCGATCGAAGGAATGATTGCGCTTTGTTCCAAACCACGAATCGAGGCAGGTTGATAAGATTCACCAGTAACACGTTTGAGCGCGATACTGGAAGCTTCACTCTCTGCTGCGCCAACCGTAACACGAACACGCTCACCAGCGTTATTCACGGTCACGATCGAAACAGGTTCGTGTTTCATAACAGCTTCTCGAACAGCGGAATCGTTGACAATGCGTGTAAGCGCATCAGCATCGAGTACACCACCATTCGTCAAACCAGCCGCATGAAGTTCAAGGGCTTTTTTGAGGCCAAGAATCGGAGCGTAGTTATTGACAGAATTGTTGGAAGCATAACCAGCAGCAATACTGTCAGCATGATTCATGCTATTCGCAGTCTGAGCTGAAGCAGATTGAGCCGAGGAACGAACACTATTTTCGGAAACCTGGTTGTTGTTGTTCACAACCGTAAGCGAATCGGGAACGATATCGAAGTAACCGACTTGTGAATCGAAACCATCAAAGTTGAATACATTGGAATCAGCGCGATTTTCTGAGGAAGCCATGCGATCCTGGACAGCGACGTTGCGAAGCATTTCTTCAACGCGAGCGACGTTCGAAGTACCGAGAATACCGGCAGAAGCATTACTATCAGCAGAAGCAATTTGTGCACCGTGAAGAATCTCTTCAATGCGAGCAGCATTAGAAGTTCCAATGACAGTACCAAGTTCTTTGCTTGCAGAAGCGGAAAGCTGTGCACTGCGGAGGATTTCTTCGACGCGAGCAGGATTTGAAGCTGCAAGAGCAGCAGCAATCTCTTTGCTGGCTGAAGCAGAAATTTGAGCACTACGAAGGACTTCTTCAACGCTTGCTGCATTCGAAGCATTGAAACTACCTTTAACAGCAGACGAACGCTGGGCATTACGTTCAACAACTTTAAGAAGTTGTGTCATGCGATCAATATCAGCCGTCGCGATCGATGTTTTTGCACCTTTCTGAGCAATACCGCCCTTCTCGAGTTCGTTTTTGAGTTTAACGTAAGAAGAGATGGTTTCACTAAGAACAGGGAGATAGGCCGCATTAACTTGAGCATTGCCAAGCGCAACGCGACTAGACGTACGATTGTCGAGAGCGGTGTTGTTTAACAGATTATTCACGCGCGTCGATTCAGCAGCGACATGGAGAACACGCGCCAGCTCAGAAGCTTTGCGCACTTCTTCAATTTTCTGCGTTAACGCATTGATTTCTTTCTGTTGTTTAGAGAATTTCTCGACACTTGCGACGATCGAATTTCTGACTTCGGGCGAGAGGGATTTGACAACATCGCTGTTGGTCAGGGAAATCAGAGCAGAAGCATTGTTCTGACTGACTGCTTTAGCAACTTCTTCGCGAATCGTAGCGGCAACGGCTTCATTATTGAAGGCTTGCTGAGCGAATGATTCCTGCAAAGTACGCTGACTTTCGGCCACCATTTTTTCAATATTGGCCGTATGAAGCTGCATCTGACGATTCATCGCTGCAGTATTCTGTGCAAGTGCTTCCTGCATAGAACGCTGATTTTCGGAAACCATAGCTTCGATGTTTGCAGCATTGCGTTGAATCTGATGATTCATTGCTTCAGCATTGTGCGAACGAGAAACGCCTACGGAAGCCTCAGATTTATCTGTTTCAGCTGCGACATAATTGCGCGCAACGTCAAAGTCTAAGTCGTCATAGCCGTTTTCAGAAATTGATTTCATTGCGCTATCGACGAAATCATCCAAAGTCTGGCTAAGGACTTCGAAGCGATCGACGCTCTCTTCAAAGCTCAGTTTTTCGTCGACATTGAGGAGTGAAATTTCGCGTGCCACAGGGGCGATCAAATCGGTATTGAGGCCAGCGCGTGAGAAGCCAGAAACAGCATTTTCGAAGGAATTACGGATTTCTGTGACGAACTTCGAAAGTTTAGCAGATGCCGTACCCTGGTTAGATGAAAGCGAGCTTGCAAACGAGGCTGCGATCTTATTTTCAAGATCTGTTTGTTTAACACCCTGAGCACCCGCAACAACGCTATCGGCACGGGAAATGGCTAGATTGTTGATTGCATTAACGAGGGCATTAAAGCGAGCAGAATCCGCAATATTCGAGGATTTAGCCATGGCGCTCTCGACATTCTGTCCTGCGCTTAAGCGGCTAAGAAGCTCAATCTGATCAACCAATCCAGAAGTATTGGAATGGGATTGCTGAACTTCAGTTTCGGAAGTTTTGACCATTCCGCGAACAGTGCCCTTAGGAAGAACACCAGCATTTTCAAGCTGATAAGCAGATTCAACCATGTCTTTGAGGAGGACACGGCTTTCTTCATCGCTCTGACCACGCATCTGATCGAAACGATCTGCAGCGCGCATAAATCTCATCGTAGCAGCATTTTCACCATTCTGTTCAACGAACTCACGGATCGTTTCGGCTACTTTTTCAAATTTAGCGGCGAGAACAGATTCTGCTTTCGCAAGTTTAGCAGCATTGACAGCAATATCACGCGGTCCAACGATAGCACGTTCACTAATGCGGACATCCGTGAGATTCTTTGCTTCAATATTTTGTGCATTCATCAAGGAAGATGAAGCAATGCGCGAAAGCATTACGTTGCGGAGTTGCTGAGAAACAGCATGATCGAGTGCTCTCGAAGCAAATGTTTTGCTTACATCGGTAAAACGTTCTGCAGCTGCGGAAGAAACGACGTTCTTCTTGAGCATTTCAGAAACGATATTCTGCATGCCCTGAAGTGAGGCGATATTAAGATCAGCATTTTTTGAAGAGGCAGCGAACTGCTGAACTTCATTTTTCCATGACTGAACGAGCGACTCAGCCTCAGTGTTTCCTGCCTGGAGCACAGAAGCTTCTAGGGCAGCAGCGCTTTGAAGAAGTTTTGAAGCGAAAACACTATCAGAACTTGCAGCAATGGAAGACGTATTTTTACGTTCATTGCTCGTCAAAGTCTTGTCATAGCCGATCAATTTATTCGCGAACTCAGTGATCGCGGCATCCATTGAAACTTTCACCGCTGAGTTCTGAGCATTCTCAGAGCGCAAGAGTTTCTGCGTCTCAGCTGCATTAAGATTCTGTGAAAACGCACGCTTCTGCGAGCTAGAAAGCTGGTTAAGCATCGACGGACGCACACCAGACGCTTTCAACGCTGCAACACGTTGTGTAATGGCTTGTTTTTTGTTTTGAAGAACGGCCTGACGTTCGGCGCGCTTCATAGAAGAAGCACCCGTACTTGAAGCGGAAAGCATCTCCTCTTCTTCGTCCTCGTCGAACATCGTGAGAAGTACAGCATCAAGCCAATACTGCCATTCACCTACATCCGTTGCATTTTTGGGAGCATTCTCAGGCAGAATATTTTCGTACAGAGATTCCCACAAAACATCGCTTGAATTAGCGACACCAATGTTTTCAAATTTACCGCGGGGCATCATCCCTGATACGCCGCCCATAAGGCGCTGTGCAAACGTATCAGCCTGATCAATGACCGCGAACGACTGTTCAGAGACATCATCCATCGTATCAAGACCAAGACTCGCCATGGTCATTCTACGGAACAGTGCTCCCATCGTCCCTTTATTATTTATTTGATGCCTATCGTTTGACATCGCTTTACTCCCATTGAAATGACCGTTGCCGGTACTTTTTGCGTATTACCTACCCACAACCGTACTACAGCCTTGAAGAGATTCCCAGAAAACCAAATTAGGCTTTTTCTACTCTGAGTCCTTCGTGAGCGATTTCCAACGATTCCGTCGCGATTGCATCACTCATTACGCTGAGGCTTGGTCCATCCCATTTAACGGGAATTCCATTGGTGAAGCTGAATTTCTTTACAACTGTCTTTGAATCATCGCCCAAAAGTTCAATCGTGCCGCTCAGACGTTTGCCCGGTTTGCCTCCGTTCGGATTAATAAAACTATTAATCCAATCAAACATCGATGCGTCGCAAAGACCACGTTTGAGCGTGATGTTGCTGTAAGATGTGGCACCAATCATTTTACGCGTCGTGTTGTTGCGACCACCTTCAACGACGTCTTCAACAGCGATCTGGGCAGAAAGTCCACTGACTTCCTGGAAAAGTGCCATGTTTCCATCAATGCTGACAGAAACTTTGAAACCAAATGAACTAAAAGGAACGTTAGCGTTTGCTGATCCACTCATGATTATTCCTCCTAATGATCTAAGTAACGAGTCACCTCATATCTGGCGACTATTGACCCACCACGGTAACCTTAACCAACTATAGAGCAAAATGAATACCAAAAAGCCCGAATTCTTGAAGATGTGTTTATCCTCAATAAATTCGGGCTTCTCAGTGCTTTTTTGTTTGACTAACTAAGCTCACCAACTTTGTCACAGAAGACAACCGACCCCAATTTGGTCTCGGACACCTATGTCATGTGACCTATTGTCACGGTGTGCTCGTACCGCCGTTTCATATGGATTGCGAGAGGGGGTAGCGGCGTATCTGCGCAGCAGATAGACGCTCAGGGGGAGACTTCCCCCTCGCAAAAACAATTATACCCCAACGACTTGTTCTTCCATTTTGTGTGTGAAAGTCATCACGATATACTCAAGCGGTTTGCCGATTGCGATACCGATATCGACGGTAAATTCGCCAGCCTCACTCGATTCTATCTCGTTATTTTCCTTATCACATTTTACATAAAAAGCGTCGTCCTGTGTTTTGCCGGGGAAGTAGCCGGCAGCCCAGAGTTTGCCCAAGAAATCGACGAGCATATCGCGGACACGGGAGCGCAGTTCATCGCCATTGATTTCGAAAACGACCCATTGTGTATTTTCGTAAATTGCGCGGCGAACGCTATTGAACACGCGACGGCTTGTAAGATAACGCCAATCCGATTCGTTGGTCAGTGCGCGAGCGCCCCAGGGACGAATGCCGCGTGAGGAGAAGCTACGAATGCAGTTAATTCCTTTGTCATTGAGCTCGGTAAGATGGCCTTCATGGAGGCGAACTTTGAGATCGGCCACACCTTCGATGGGGACATTCGCAGGGGCTCTGAAGACCCCATCATTTCTGTCACACCGAGCGTAGACACCGGCCATAAAGCCGCAGGGCGGAACATCTTTTTCGACATCCTCATCGCGCCAAACGAGCCATGGGTAGTAAAGGGCCGCGAAAGAAGTCTGGAATTTTGCGCGGTAGTCGTGAATTTGTTCGACGCGCATATCGCGAGGCGGTTCAAGGATAGCGAATCGATCGCCCATACGCTCGCAGTGGTTAATCACAGCGAGCTGAATACCGATATAATCGCGAACGGATTTGAAAGCAGGACTATGATCGTAGAAGTACTGCAGATCGGGGACAGCGATCAAATCGACTTCTTCATTTGACTCGAGGCTAGCGAGTGCGAAGCGCGCATCGGGACCATTATTATAACCGATGACATCTTCGGTGGTGATACCGTCCAAACCGTCGCGACCGCCACGAAGCGTGACAGCGGATACGGCTTCGGGATACGTCTCGAACTCACCGTTTGACAAGATATTAACACGAATCAGTTCAGATTCCTGAGCGATGATACGTGACACATTACGTGCAGCCGATTTACCGAAAGAGAGGTTACTAAATCGTTCGAGGCGTTTATTTTCGCGAACGATGATATCGAACTCGACGCTTTCGACGTAAGTCGGAGCAGTCGCTTTAAAAGCGCAGTCAATCGGCTCATGCCAATAGACTTCATTACCGCGAACGCGTTCAACCATGACATAACGCGCTTCGTGACCATCAAAGAGTTTGAGCATCATGCCCAATTCGACACCGCGCGTAGACTGAAGCGTGGCCATACGGCTTCCTTCCGCGATATCGAAAGTAAGGAAGGAGTGAAGTCTTGGACTTTCGGGGTATTCGACCGAAATACTAATCTGGTTGCCCCAACTTCCTTCGCTGGATGCCACAACTTCCAAAGTTGGATAACCCTGACCGTCAAGAAGTTCATAGCGAGCACAACGAGCCAACTCGCCTTTTCCATTGCGGAAAACGTGCGCGATACGAACGACGTAACAGCGGGTACCTCCATTCAAGAAGAATCCAAAGACACTGGCATAGAGATAACTATCTTTTACCGGCTCACCGAAGATTCTAATAAACTGTTGAATACTCTGAACGCTAACGGGCTCATTAAGTGGACCTCTTTGTGCCACGCCCAAAAAGGCGGGAATGCCTGTTTCGCCAAGAGAAACGCCACGTTCAACCTTAGGGTTATCTTCGAAATAGATACCGGGTAGCCTAATCTTTGCCATTTCAACCTCTGAATGAAAGTTCAACATTAAAGCTGTTCCCCCGAAAACAGCTTTAGAACAGCGTCCTACGTACCACGGCTTTCGTTGATCTCGCGATTGATTTCGGAGATTTCACGAATCCAGATCTGACGCTCCTTATGTTCCATGTTGAGGATATCGTCTATCGCCCAATGGAAGTGGTAAGCGATATACGCTACCTCCTGATACAGCTTATCCAGGGGGTAGCTTAGTACCCCCCCAGGCCTGTCCCCATATCGACTTCGAATTCATGTTTGCAAGCGGGGCAGGTAACTTTAATGGAAGCGCTGCCTTCTTCATTGATCTTGCGATAGAATTCTTGGAGGTAAGCGAGGTCGGAGCTGAAAAGATCCTCGATAATATTCGGGGTAATCATACGGAGCGAGCCGAGTTTGGAGATAACGCGGCTAAGAAGAATAATAACGAGATAAGCGCGGTTTGCCTGAACACGGTAATCCTGGAGAGGAGCGATCTCGTCTTTAGCCGTAGCAAGGCGCATCACGCCTTCACGATGGAGATTGCCATCTTTGTCAACATAACCTTTCGGAAGCGTAAACTCGAACTCTGTTTTGAATGCCATAACTACATCCTCTAATCATGCTCAAAAAGAGCGTTAAAGACCAGGCTCTCGCCCAAACATAGTGCTTTAGTTTATAACGACTCTGTTTCGTTGTCTATAAAAAGCGATTCATACGCGAAGATATAAAAAAAGCCTCCTTTGAAGGAGGCTTTTTTTGGCTAAGCCAAACGATTAACCCTGGTTGTAGCTCCAGATAACGTATGCAATGGAGATATAGTCAGAGGGTTCGAGATTTTTGGAGATCTTCGAGAAGACGATGGAGTTCTGCGAAGAGTCGTAGGTGAAGCCATCTTCAGCGGCGCCACGATGAAGCTCGATGAGGGCTTTATTTTCGGCGTTAACCGAAACGCGGATCGTCGAAGAAATGGGGTAACCTTTGAGGGTATGGGAAGAAACACGACCGATAGCGTCGTTCATGATGTTAGCGACGATGTTGTTATAGTCGGTGTTGCAGATACTTGCGAAACCACCGCCCTTACCGGTCATCGTGTAGTTGCCATCAGCATCAACCCATTTGCCATCCGAACCTTGTGCGAACGTACTGAGGTAACGCGCGGCAGTGATGTAGTCCCAACCGTAGTTAGCACCGCTACCAGTGGTTTCGTCGAGTTCTTCGCACTTACCGCCCGTAGCCTTATCATCACCGACGATAGCGAATGCGGCCATACCGCCCGTACCAGCGTACTGGAGGTACTGCATCATGTAGTACATAAAGAGATCGTATTCGGCTTTATGTTTGCCGCCCTGAGCCGTAGGAAGACTCATGAGATCCGTACTTTCGTTAATTTCGAGGTAGGCGATACCATCTTCGTCCTCAGCGAGACGATCGTTGGAAGCCATTTTCGGGTTGCAGTTATCATGGCAAGCGACGGCCTGAGTCGTAAGCGTACCTTCGACGCAAACGCCGTGAGGCATCGTACCCGTATTGGTATTCGGGTCGATATTGTTCATGTCAAGTGCGTAACCCGTCTTGCAAACGTTGACAGGACCCGCTGTTTTATTAGCAGATTTGTTACCCGGATCGTGAACGGTTTCCTGATCTTCTTTGAACTGACGCGAGTTTTCGTCGCTGACCCAAATGATGTATTTGAGAGCATTGTCACGAAGTTTGATACCATCGAGACTGCGTTTGCAGGTTTCGGTACCTTTGGTAACTGTGTAGTGAGCCATCAAAGCATCGTAGCAAGCATCGGGATCACCATCGACCGCGCAAAGCGTGGCAATATTGTCATCATCGATCTTACAGGTTGATTCTTTCGACGTACCCGTCGCGGTAGGCCATTTGTCCATACTCACGGCAGATCGAATTGATTTCATGGAAGGATGAGCGAGGTTTTCAAGGACAACGCGGGCACTTGCAAAACCGTCTTCCATACCGTAACCGCAAATGTTTTTGCTACGGACATCGACGCCATTCGATTTACGCGTACAAGCTTTGTCATCTTTTACGCTTGTTTCGAAGCACGATTTAACCATCTTGTCTGTCTGGGCAACACAGAGACCAAACATATTGTTAAAGTAGCGCAAACCGTTGTCGAAGAGGTAAGGCGACTGACCGTTTGTGGATTCCATCGCGTAACCCTGATTGCTTGCGAGATCGGCTTCTTCGAGAACATACGAGTCAGTCGTCGCAACACCGAGGTGGAAATCGATACCTTTAGACGTGAGTTCTTCGATAAATGCCTGGGCGGTCTGAGCAACAGCTTCCTGTTCGTCGATCATTGAACCGGAGTTATCGACGATCCAAATAAAGTCGACCATACCCGTCGATTCACCAACTGTTTCGGTCTGGCAAACGAAGAGTTTGAAGGGCTCATAATTATCGGGCGCTGCCATGGTACCAGAAATGATATCTTCCATCTGGATACCAGCCGCTGATGAACTCGAAACATCGGACGAACAAGCAACACCAACGTTATAAATCGTATCAACATCGTAGTTCGCACGGTTGATGTAAACACGGATCGAACCAGAACAAGCTGCCGACGAAGCTGAGGATTTCAAAGACGGATTGCCGCTCAAATACTGAGCTAATGCGTCACGAACGCTTGCGGGCGAAACCGTCTGACCATCTGCCAAATACAACGTGTACTGAAGGGTCTGAATTTCGTGATCAGGTACACCCTGGAGGGTCTTGTCGTATTTGCCTTCGGCCCACGCTGCAAGAGGTACTTTGGACGTGAAGTTCGACTCTTCGAAGAAGGTTTTTACTTTGTCGCCGAGTTTTTCTACACCACGCTGAACAATCAGTTTACCAGGAACACCAACCTGATCGCGGAAGAAGAAGGCATGAACGTTCGTCTTGCTGTCATCCATCAAAACAACATAGTCCGTCTGGTCACCTTTTGTACCAGAAGCCGTGTATTCTGCCGTAGTCTCATAAAACTGAGCTACCGAGACTTTGTTGGCTGAAATCTTCTTGCCTTTCAACAAAACGGAAGCATCACAAGCAGACTGGACGGTCACAGATGCATTTTTGTCCGGCTTGCTCGATGCATCTTTACCATTCGTCTCACCAAACTGCGGCTCGTATTTACCGTTGTGGTTGAGGTCTTCAACGCCATCAGGTACGCCGTCACCGTCAGTGTCGGCCGAACAAGGATCGAGGCCGTTGGCGATCTCATCGCCGTTGAGAATTCCGTCATTATCGGAGTCCTGCTCAGGATTCGCATCCGCCATGGCAAACGTGCATTCACCTTCAGCGCCCTTACATGCTTCACTCGTCTTGCAAACAATCCAGCTGCAGCTGTCTGGCGTCGTGCCGCACGTGTAGCTGCACTGCTGGCCCGTCGCAGAATCCTTCACGCCTTTGCAGCTCGAATCCGTGTGGCACAAACCATACGATCCCGTCGAAAGCGCACGCGCACACTCGCAAACCTGATATCCGCGGTCCGTATTGCATTCCGGAGCACTACCGCATTTCGTCGAGTTGTAACAAACTTCGTCCGCAAAATCTTGGTTCAACGTGCAGCGTCCCGTCTTATCATCACATGAACAGCCTTTTTCACCCTTCGTGCATTCGATTCCTTCCTGACCGCCACCGCCAGAAGATTCGTTCCCGTCATCGCAGCCTACATAAGACGCGCCTGCAGCCAGCATGACGCTCAACAAAAACCATTTATTTTGACGTTTAGACATAGTTGCCTCCTGAGAGTTATTTGCGGCCGCCAAAAGCCGAAGAATGAATCCTGTCAGGCTCTAACGACTTAGAACCGCACAGTATTATATCATATTATACTTACGCATTCAACCTTTCAGCGTTCCACGTTTTTATTCTATCTTTTTCAAATGCTCTGATTTCGTTAATCCAAAGACTACCGTGTGCGATGCTTTTTCTGCCGTATCCGTCGGTAACGTCGATTTTAACGTCCCCTTTAACTCTTCGACGACCCCTTCTTCCAATTTTAATACGCCTGTGCCATTCCCTAGCTGTATATTATCTGACATCCGCCGCATATCCATTTGATACTCTGACTTTCCCTTCTTCATTGTATCAATTATCACCGACTCTTTATCAACTTTGCTGTCTTTTAATACACTCTGCCAGTTCGCTGCTACGCCTACTTCCCCCTCCGGAAGCGGTATAAATGCATACCGCATGAGATCTGTAACAATATAAAGTACTCGTCCAACCTGCGGATTGATCTTCGCCCGAGGAATCAATCGACTCAACCCCTTCTGCGCATCAAGTACTCCCTCAAATATGATCCCCTCAAGCATCGCATCTAATCCCGCAAGATCCTTCTCTTCCGCGCCATCCTTCACACTCAGAGAAACATCCTCAAGCGTTAAATACACGCTCCCTGCCGTTTTGTTACTCCCTGACTCGAGCTTGACTCGAGCTCGAAATTCAGTCTTAACCAGCTCCCCTTGAGGATATTGATTCTCTTCCTGAATAAATAATTGATAATCAATCCCTTCTCCCAACGACGCATACCTGAGCTGAACCCTTTCTTCAGAACTGCCCGCCGTCCGAAGCACCGTCGTCTGATACATCGCAAATTGTTCACTCGATGTCGTCGATACGGGTTGCGATCCCCCCGGCGGAATAACAACCACCACAATCACAGTACCCACAAACAGCAAAATCATAAGCAGCACAACAAATGCATGCACCGGCCTCTTCTTTTGTGCGTGCTCATTCTCCAAATTCTCAGCCACTTCTTCATTTTCGGACGATTCTGTTGCCGAATTTTCGAGCTTGTTCGTATTTTCTTCACTCATAAAACTTCTCATAGCCATTCTTTATGGGATGAATGCTGAATTTATAATTCAATGTGATTGTAATTTTACTCACGCAAATGAAACGTAATCCTTAATCAGACGACAAAGTCCACGATAGGAACACGCTTGCTTCGGTGGGGGAAGTCTCCCCCTGAGCGGCTATTTCTACGAAATACGCCGCTACCCCCTCTGTGCCTCCGCCTCTGGCTCCGGCACCGCTCAGCGAATGCTCACACCTCAAATAACGAATAACTAAAATTATACGATACTTTAGCCTATACACAGCCAAAATATAAAAAGGCGTGCGTATTGTGCACAACACAATAGCACGCCTCAAGTCGCGTGTGGAGGCTTTTAAGCCGAAACAGCGACGCTGCCGTAGCGTATCGGGCATAGCCCGATAGCTCGGCGACCAAGGCTTCTAACCTGCAGCAAAGGGTAAACCAAGCCTAAAGGCTTACTCTTTGCTGATCGGCTCAACAAAACGAGAGAACTGTGTGGATTCATCCTGTTTGCCGCCGGTACTTTCGTAGACTTCGATACGAGCTTTCGCAGTTGCCAGAAGCGTTTCAAATGCAAAACGCGTCTCGACGTCTGCGTTATCAAGATTTTTGAGTTTATCCTCAGCTTCTTCGATGATTTTGCGCTGGGCTTCAGGATCGATGGACGTATTGCCTTCGCAAGAATCCACGAGGAGCTTGACGATATCTGCATTGACCTCGAGAAAGCCGGTACCCACTGCAAAAATTGCATGCGCGTTTCCGGATTTTACCACAACCTGACCAGGTTTCACGGTAGAAAACATCGAAACGTGACCAGGAAGGATCTCCATATCGCCCATCATACCCGGCAGCGCTACAGAATCTGCCTTGCGGGAAAATACAACGTTGTCGGGTGTGATAATGCGGACTTCAAGCTGTGCGGCCATAGCTTAGACCTCGTTCTTAAGTTTTTCAGCTTTCTCGACGACTTCTTCGATGTTGCCGACCATGTGGAAGGCCGCCTCAGGAAGATCATCATAATCGCCCGAAAGCAGCGCCTTGAAGCTGCGGATCGTGTCCTTGAGTTCGACGTAACGACCAGGCATACCCGTGAATGCTTCACCAACAAAGAAAGGCTGCGACAAGAAGTAACGAATCTTACGCGCGCGGTTAACCGTAAGACGATCTTCTTCAGAAAGTTCGTCCATACCAAGAATCGCAATAATATCCTGAAGTTCTGAATAACGCTGAAGCGTTGCCTGAACCTTACGCGCAACCGTGTAATGCTCATCACCTACGATGAGCGGATCAAGCAGCGTCGAGGTTGAGGCAAGCGGGTCTACTGCAGGATAAATACCTGCGGATGCAAGCTGACGGGAAAGAACCGTCGTCGCATCAAGGTGAGCAAACGTCGTTGCAGGTGCAGGGTCGGTCAAGTCGTCTGCGGGAACATAAATGGCCTGAACGGACGTAATGGAGCCGTTTTTCGTCGACGTAATACGTTCCTGAAGCTCACCCATCTCGGTCGCTAGCGTCGGCTGATAACCTACGGCGCTCGGAATTCGGCCAAGAAGTGCGGATACTTCAGAACCTGCCTGCGTGAAACGGAAAATGTTGTCGATGAACAGAAGAACGTCCTGGTGAAGCTCTTCACGGAAATACTCCGCTACCGTGAGGCCCGAAAGCGCTACACGGGCACGAGACCCAGGCGGTTCGTTCATCTGGCCATAAACCAAGGCAACCTTCGAATTCTCTGCATTCTCAAGATCGATCGTATGCGATTCAACCATTTCCCAATAAAGGTCGTTGCCTTCACGCGTACGCTCGCCAACGCCTGCAAATACGGAATAACCACCGTGCTTCATTGCAACGTTGTGAATCAGTTCCATAATGAAAACTGTCTTGCCGACGCCAGCACCACCGAACAGACCAATCTTACCACCCTTGGCATAAGGCGCCAAAAGGTCGACGACTTTAATACCCGTTTCAAAGTTCTCTACGGATACTGCCTGCTGTTCAAACGTCGGTACAGGACGGTGGATTTCCCACGTCTCGGCCGTCTCAATCGGGCCTTTTTCGTCTACTGGCTCGCCTATGACGTTCATAATACGACCAAGTACTGGCTTGCCTACTGGAACAGTAATGCCTCGACCCGTGTTGTACACTGGCATATTGCGGACAAGACCATCCGTCGAATCCATGGCGATCGTTCGTACGACGTGCTCGCCAATGTGCTGGGAAACTTCGAGAACGAGATTCTGGGGCTTATTGCTAATGGCAGGATTCGTTACGCGAAGCGCGGTATAGATCTCAGGTAGCTCGCCGTCAAAAACTACGTCGACGACAGGTCCAATGACCTGCAGAATTCTACCCTGGGATTTGGAAGTTTCTGGGCTCATATTAGCTCCCTCGGTAAATGGGAAAAATTAAAAATATTAAGGCTTGCTTCGTCTCACGGGATCCCCCGCACTCGGCTGGGGCGAGAGACATCTTGTTATCTTGGCTAACGTTGTATCCATTCCTCGCTACAACGATTCGGCGCCGCTGATAACCTCAATGAGTTCGGTCGTAATCGCTGCCTGACGTGCACGGTTGAACTGAAGCGTCAAGCGGTTGATCATCTCTACCGCATTCTTTGACGCACTGTCCATCGCCGTCATGCGCGCTCCGTTTTCACTCGCTATACTCTCTAACAAGCTGCGCTGAATATGAATCGCAACCGCTCGCGGCAAAAGTACATCAAGAATTAAATGCTCCGAAGGCTCATAAATATAACTCGTTTCACTCAATTGCGTCTTCTCTGCATCCGTATAAACATTCTCTCCATTCTCGTCTTTGTTCGAGAGAATCGATTGAAGCGGAAGAATCGCATCTAAGATGACGTTTTGTGAAATCGCACTGCGGAACTTCGTGTAAAGCACAAACACTTCGTCCAGCTTCCCTTCGGTGAAATCTTCGCATAACTGCTTCGATATCTCTAAGGCTACTTCCGAGGGTTTGCGACCTAACGCATCTTCCATGTGGACAAGCTCACAATTCTGCGTGTGTCGCATCGATTCGTAAGCTTTACGTCCAACAAAGATTAACTTAAGATTTTCGTATTTTGAACGGCGTTCATCAATAAAGCGTTTCGCGCTCTTCGCAATGTTGTGGTTGTATGCACCGCAAAGACCCTTGTCGCCCGAAATAACAATCAATACCGCATTCTTCTTGACTTCACTGTTGCGAAGAAGTGGATGCTGCGATTCACTCTCTTTCGATACAAGATGCTCGATGACGTTGATAAGCTCGTTGACGTAAGGTCTTGTCGCGACGACGGCAGCCTGAGATTTTTTCAGCTTCGATACGGCAACCATGTTCATGGCTTTCGTAATTTTGCCGGTATTTTGGACGCTCGCAATATGCTTACGTATCAATTTGAGATTGGCCATCTTCGTTTTCCTTAAACGTTGGCGAAAAGAATTGCTTTTGCTACTCCCTGCCTAACCAATGTCAGGCAGAAAGTTCTATGCTACTAATCCTTTTTATTAGGATCAAAGGTCGCTTTGAAAGCTGTGAGGGCGGAATCCATCTTTTGTTTGATCGCGTCATCAAGCTTCTTCTTTTCACGGATCGCTTGGAAAATGTCGGCATGGTTCGCCTCAACATAAGCAAGCATCTCTGCTTCGTAGCGCTTCACAACCCCTAACGGATAGTCTTTTAACCAGTTGTTCGCCGCCGCATAAATCGACATGATTTGACGTTCAACAGGCATCGGAACGTACTGACCCTGCTTCAGAATCTCCGTAAGACGCTCACCTCGCGCTAACGTCGCTTGCGTTACTGCATCCAGGTCAGAACCAAATTGTGCAAAAGATTCAAGCTCGCGATACGTCGAAAGGTCGAGTTTCAATGAACCTGCTACCGACTTCATCGCCTTGATCTGCGCCGCACCACCTACTCGCGATACCGAAATACCAACGTTGATCGCAGGACGCGTACCTGCGTTGAAAAGATCCGTATCGAGGAAGATCTGACCGTCCGTAATCGAAATAACGTTCGTCGGAATGTACGCCGAAACGTCACCTGCCTGCGTCTCAATGATCGGAAGCGCCGTCATCGAGCCACCCGTTTTCGGATGACGCATGACTTTGTATGTCGCCCCCTTCGCAGCTGCAACTTTCTCTGCCTCTTCTTTGCCACGTGCGCCAGGATAAACAACACCATCAACACCCGTCTCGGTATCCGCAGACGCATTCTGATCGACAATTAACCAGTCCTCGCGAAGCTTCGCTGCACGCTCAAGCAAACGCGAATGCAGATAGAAAACGTCTCCAGGATACGCTTCACGCCCAGGCGGACGACGGAGAAGAAGCGCTAACTGACGATAGGCTACTGCTTGCTTCGAAAGATCATCATAAATGATCAATACGTGCTGTCCATTGTCACGGAAATATTCGCCCATCGTGCACCCAACGTAAGGCACAAGATACTGAAGCGGGGCTGATTCGGATGCCGTCGCACTGACTACAATCGTGTACTTTAACGCATCATGCTTGCGAAGTGTCTCAACAACCTGCGCTACCGTCGACTGCTTCTGACCAATCGCTACGTAAATACAACGTACGCCCGTCTCTTTCTGGTTAATAATCGCATCAATAGCAACAGCCGTCTTACCCGTCTTACGGTCACCAATGATCAGCTCACGTTGGCCTCGTCCTACTGGGACCAACGCATCCAAACATTTTAAACCCGTCTGAAGCGGCTCATAAACACTCTGACGCGCAATAATGCCAGGCGCCTTAATATCAACCGGTCGCGTCTCCGTCGCTGCAATCGGACCAAGACCATCGATCGGCTCGCCAAGGGCATTTACGACACGACCCAATAACGCTTCACCTACAGGAACTGACGCAATCTTTCCTGATCGTCGTACAATATCTCCCTCGCAGATTAAATGCGCATCACCTAAAAGCGCACAACCTACGTTGTCCTCTTCAAGGTTAAGAACAAGTCCTTTGACGCCATGGGGAAAATCTAAAAGCTCACCCTCCATCGCGTTCTCAATGCCGTAGACACGCGCCGTACCGTCACTGCTCGTGATGACCGTTCCTGTCTCCGACACTTCCGTCTGCTTGTCGTAATCTTCGACTTGCTTACGGATTATCTGACTGATTTCTTCAATATTAATAGCCATCCGTTTTTCCTTACGTGATGGAACCAACACTATCGCCAGTTCCAGAGTTTCTAAGGTATGGGTTATGAAATTTCTTTTTCTTTAACACGCTTCGCCTGCGTGCTCTCCTCTCGTATAACACTCGCGTACGCTCTTTTCAGGTGGGGGATGTCTCCCCCTGCGCGGCTATTGGCGCTGCCAATACGCCACGACCCCCTCGCTCCGTACTAAACAAACGCTATACCTTCATCTCTTCGCGCAAACGCTCAAGATGTCTGCGAATCGAATTGTCAAAAACTCGACCCTGAAGCTCAAGCCTAAATCCACCAATGATAGAAGGCTCTATGTGCTCTTGAAGCACAACTTCATGACCTATCTGTGACTCGATCTTCGCCTTTAATTGTACACGCTGCGCCGCAGTCAACGACTGCGCTACATAGACAGACGCTCTGACTCGACCTAACGCCGTATCACTTAATACTTCAAGCTCAGATACAATTCTCGGATAAATTAAAATTCGACCACGATCCGAAAGAACACGAAGGAAATTCGCAAACATCGGGTCGTAATTCGCATTCACAAGAACTGCATCGAGAATCTTTTTGCGGTCCGCACGCTGAATGTTCGGGTGCGATAACGCTATTTTCAATTCGGATGAACTGGAAATTACTTCGAAAAAATTCGCAGCATTGCTGAGAATGATCGATTCTTTCTTCGCATCGCGCGCCATCTCAAATAATGCTATGGCATAACGCTGTGCAGCTGTATCGGAACTCATCTCTCCTACTCCATTGTACTATGCGTTGATGCGAAGCGTTGCAATTCCCTGATCGATTAAACGATCACGAAGTGACGCATCCGCGCTGACTTTCTCGATGATCTCCACGCGCGCTTTCTCAAGGGCACTCGTCATCACCTCGCGTTCAAACGTACGCTGCGCTACCGCTACTCTCAAATCAAAAACTGCATTTGCATCCGATTCAATGCGTGCTTCTTGTCGCGCCGTCTCCTCTGCAATGCGCTGCTTTTCTTCTTCAAGCGCTCGCGCATACGACGTTTTGAGCGAATCCACTTCTGCATCAAGACGATCAAGCTTGTCTTCAGCATCCTGGAATTTCGACTGCGCTTCAAACTTTACGCGCGCCGCTTCGTCGATCGATTTTTCTATCTCCGATTTGCGATTTCTAAGCATCTCAGAAATCATCGGCGCTCCAAACCAACCTATCAACAAAGCTACTATCAAAATGTTGCCAACTGTCGGAAGCCACGTCAGCATCAAATATTTCATCACAGGCGTCGACAAATCGACAATGCTCTCCGCACCAACCTTGTCCATCACCCAGGGTACAAAACAAGCAATGATGATGCAGATGACTACAAATGGCCAGATGGCCTGCTTTCCATTGCGTACAAACATGGATCCCCCTACGCCAATAACTTGCGCGTTATCTCGGCTGACAACACTGATATGTGGGTCGACGCCTCCGAACGTGCAACTTTCATCGACTGGTCAAATTCAGCCTGACGCTTGGCAATATCACGCATCACAATCTCTCGTTTTGCCGTGAGTGCCGTCGTCTGCGCTTCCTGAGCTTCTCGAAGCTGACGCTTACGCTCGCTCTCTATCTCTGCATAAACAACCTGACGCTTCGATACGTACTTCGCTTCCGCTTCATCCGCTTGCGTACGAAGCTGCTGCGCATCCTCTACCGCGCCATCCGTCAAACCGTCTCGTTCTTCTCGTGCCACTAAATAGGGCTTCACAACATATTTGTTCAAAAATAGCAGTATGAGGACAAATAGACCAACCTGAATCAACGCCGTGATATCAAAATCAAGGACAGGCGGCTCAATCGGAGCCTCTTTTGCTAGAAAAAATACGAAATTCATTGAATTCTCCTCATCAGCTGAAGAACTAAAGTTCTACAGGGTGGCGAGTTTATCACACTTACAACGACATTGTCAAAGCAGTGAAAGCCACAGAAGATGACATAAAGGCCTCTTAAAACACTTCTCAAGGCCCCAATATTCCCCTCGGTGACGCTTATTTCGCCTCTGACAACACGCGAACGCAAAGTTCACCAAAACTGATCCCTGCATGCGCGGCAATCTTAGGAACTAAACTGTGTGAGGTCATCCCTGGAACGGTGTTGATCTCCAAAAAATACGCATTCAGATCCTTGTCTGCCAAAAAATCAGCTCGAACTACGCCTTGCGTGCATTCCAATGCTGAGGCTACCTTTTCTGCCATCGTACAAAGCTTTTCATCAAATGCCGCACCTAAAGATGACGGCGTCAAATACTCGGTGTCGTCTCGATTGTACTTGGCATCCCAATCGTAAAATGCGTTTTTCGGAATGATCTGACACACGCCTAGTGCTTTGCCATTCAATACAGCAACCGTCAGTTCATATCCTTTTATATATTTCTCAAACATGACGATCTCGTCATCTTCGATACATGCCGCCGCAACCGCAGCATCAATTTCGCTTACTTTATGGACGAGCGATACGCCAACACTCGAACCATTACGCGCTGGCTTGATAATCATCGGAAGACCGATCTTCGCTACAATATCCGTCCACCGAGACTCGCTGCTTTCGGACATCCGCGCCGCCACTTCCGTTGCCGGAACAATCGCTACCTCCGGAACAGGCACATCCGTCGATCCTCGAACAATAATCTTAGATAGATTCTTGTCCATACCGTTCGCCGCTGCACGAGGTCTCACGCCCGTATAAGGAATACCCGCCAACTCCAACATCGCCTGAACGGTACCGTTTTCACCGCTGCCGCCGTGAAGCGCAATGTAGACTCTGGAATACCCGCGGCTCAAAAAATCCTGCATGCGTTCCGGAAGCCAATCATAGGCCTCAACATCAACGCCTTCTCCTCGAAGTGCCTCGGCTATACATCGTCCCGAATTGAGGCTTACCTCCCTTTCGGCACTCTCGCCACCTAGCAATACCGCAGTCTTTCCCGTCTTATCAACCATGACTTATATCTCCTGTCCTTCCTGGACATAAATGATACAAACTGCTCCTGGAAGGCTATTGGCCTCACCATGAGTTCTCGTGCGAAAATTGCACCATTCGTACACTACACCACTTTATGCTTTTTTGCACCGATTTTACCTGCAAATTCTAAATTACTCTCAACCTTATTCTAAATTTATCACTTCTCCACAACCTCTCTGCCCTTCTTCTACGGCTACCAGCCCCAATACGTTCGCTCCTCTTACCGGTTTTCCGCAATCACCCTATGCCCCATCCCAAATATGCGGCGCGTATTGAAGCTGGGGCACCCAGCAAAAAGCGCCGCGGGCCGGCGTATTTCGGATGCAAAGCAGACGAAATAGCCGGACCAGCCTCAAGCCTTAACCCTCCGTCAAAAATCGAGCGAGTGAATTGACAAACGCGCCAATTTGCTCAATATGTATACGATTACTCTGCGCGAATCGCGTGTTTCTGACCCACTCCGGAGGGGATATGTTCTGTCAAGAATGCGGCGGCGAAAATGAAGATCAATTTAAATTCTGCCAACACTGCGGGGCAAACTTAATTGCTCAAAAAGAGGATGCTAGCCAAGCTGCTGACAATCGCGTCACGGGAACCGATCTGCTCGAGGGTGAATCCTTCGATGAAATCAGTAACGAACCTGATGATGATCTCTCCGAACTGGTTTCCGATGCGCTGCCGATCATTAACGCAAGCGATCTCGAAATGGAGCCGCTCGACACCGACAAACCAGCTCAGAATCTTTCAACAAATCAGCCTGAGGAACCCTCGGCGCGTATCTGTAACGAATGCGGCGCGTTCGTTGAACCCCAACACCACTTTTGTGGAAACTGCGGTGCTCGCTATGAAGCATCTCAGCAAAATCTCCCCGCTGCCGCTCCTTCCAAAGTTATCGAGTCCCCGATATGCCTCGCGGATGCAGGACAAAATTGCTCCAAACGTCCCCGCTTTGCACTCTGCCACATCAACGATGATGGCTCTGTCGGTGAACGCATCCCGCTCGTCGAAGGCATAAACGAAATCGGACGTACCAGTTCAAAATCCCTCGAATCCGATTATTTCGTCAGTCCCAAACACTTGCGCATCACCTGTTCTCAAGATCAGGTTCGCCTCGAAGACATCGGAAGCCTCAATGGCGTTTTCGTCCGTCTCTCTGATACGTCTGCTGAACTCCAAGATGGCGACACGTTCAGAATCGGCGAGGAACTCATTACTTTTTATGCGGGAAACTCAAAACAAGTCCTGATTTCTAACGAAAAAAATCATGTCGAACTCATAGGCGGAAATGAACAACCCGGATGGGCCTATATCCGCATTATCCTCGGTGCGTACGCGGAAGGCTGCGTCTATCGACTCAACAACCTTAAAGTGACTTTGGGACGAACGCGCTCCGATATTCGCTTCGAACGTGACAGCTTCGTCTCTGGACTACACGCTCAGCTATCCTCCGAAAATGGAAAGTTTTTCCTGACGGATCTCCACAGCTCTAACGGTACCTTCCTCCGCATTAAAACGCCTGTGACGGTCAATGATACTCCCCTCTACTTTCTTATAGGTAATCAGCTGCTTCGACTCAGCCAAGCCCGTATTTGAACGGACGGCTAACGTTCAGCATCATTTTTAATAAGGAACACCATGTCAGATTCGCAAACTCAGACGCCCGCTCCCCTCTTCGAAAACACACTCACCCTTTCGACGAACATCGACTACTTCCAAAATGGCGATGACTTCTTCGTCTACCACAACCTCTACGGCTACATCCTTAAAATGAGCGAAGATCTCGTCGATTTCCTCGAGTTCTTCCACGAAGCCCCCCATACGGCTGAAGAACTTGAAGCCCAATTCGGCCAGGTCTTCGGTAGAGAAACCCTCGAAGAGTTCTTGTCGATCTTCCGTACGCTCGCTTGCCTCATCCCGAACGAGGACTACGAAACACAAAAAACGCTTGCGATGTACCCGACGACTGCCCGCTGGATCACCGTCGATCAGACAAATCCCAATGCCGTCGTCATTTACGCCTTCGATACTCAAAACCGCGATCGCGTCATCCGCATCGAACTCGATGCTTGGGAATCTGAACTTTGGTCCCACATTAACGGTACTCAAGCGACTGAAGATATCGCCGCTGAACTCGCCGAAAAACATGGCGATCCCGTCGAAGACGTTAAAATCCGTATCGCGGCTGCCCTCGCGCAGTGGACTCACTCCGAAATTCAGGCCGTCAAACTTTCGGCTGAACCCTGCGGTAAATTCAAAGGAAGCCGTTTCGGCGTTCCGCCGTACCTCATTTCGACCATGCCCTACGCTAAAGTCACCGAACAAGTCCGCACCATCTGCGATGACGACGGCAATGTGACGAGCACTTGGACTGCCCCCGTTCGTGCCCTCCCGGCTAAACTCTCCTACATCCCCGTTTCGGCTGAAACCCTCGATATCGACAGACGCAGTGCTCGCCTCTCATCGCTCTTTGCCGCGCCACACGCTGCTCTCCGCGATAGAAGCTATGGTACAGCAATGTGGGATGTCATCCGCAAACATGCCCCCATCTCCGGCGCTTCCTGCGAAATTCTCGAAGTCGGTGCTAGCGAACCCGCTACCGCACGCGAACTCCTCGCCGCCGCTCAAAAAGCTTACCAAGATACCAACATCAATTATACGATGTTCATCGCTGACGAAAACCTCGCCGATAACATCAAAAATAATCTCGCCGATCTCAAAAACGTCAAAATCGTCGTCGGCGACATCGAAAAAATTGAAGAACTCCTCTCGGGACAAACCTTCGACATCATCTTCAGTAACGAATTTATGGCAAATCTCCCCTCCGTTAACGTTCGCAAAATGAGCGTCGGTGGTGGCGATGACGACGATGAAGAAGATGATGAGGACCTCCCCGATGACGGCGAGCGCGAACTTAAACCAGCGCATACGGATGCGTCAAAACTCACTTTCATCGGTGAAGCGGATGCTGTACCCCTCATCTTCAAATATAAACTTAACCTCGTTGACGCCCCCGAAGACTTCCTCCTCAACTCCGGATCACTTCGTCTCCTCGGTCGACTCTCCAAACTCTCTAAATTCTCTACGCACATGTTCCTCGTCGAATTCGGCGAAGACATCAAATACCCCGTTCAAACCTACGAAGATGGCTGCGTCGCCTTCGCTCAGCATTTCGGCGTCCTCAAACAGGCCGCTCGTACGCTCGGCTTCGTCGCCGCTTCCTCCTATTGGATGGAAGATCTCGACATCGACCGCGAACTCAAAATGTTCGCGACGACGCGTTCTCAGTTCAAAGCCCTCCGCGCTATGCTCGCCGAACATAACGTCAACCTCGAACATCGCCCCTATACTCAAAATGAATTCCAGGCCGTGCTCGACAAAGCTGGTCGCTCCAAAGTGACCGAAGTGAATTACGAACCCGCCGAAGACCGCGTTTCCGGACTCGTACCCCACGCCTATAAACTCTTACACGTCTTCAAAGAACTCGAGTTCTAATTCTCTTCCCACGACAATCATTTAACCCCTACGCGCCGCTTTATGCGGCGCTTCTTTTCACACGCTAACCAAACCTTTATGTCAAACTTAGTCTGGCCTCAAAAGTGGTTCGATCTGCCTCTCGCCGTCTTCGATACCGAAACAACCGGCAAAGATGCTTCTGCTTGCAAAATTATCGAAATCGGTATCGTCCTCTTCGAACGTGGACAGGTCGTCAAAGTCTTTAACTGGATGGTCAACCCCGAATGCGAAATTCCAGAAGAAGTCGTTGCGCTCACTGGCATCAAACAAGACGACGTCAAAAATGAAAAACCCTTCCGCGAAATTGCTCAGGATGTCCTCGACGCGTTTACCGGACATGGCTTGGTCGCTTATAATATCGCCTACGACCGCACCGTACTGACCAGGCATTTTGCCGAATGTGGACTCCAGTGGCCCGACCAAAATCCGACCATCGACCCACTCGTCTTTGCAAATTACTTCTACCCCAACCAGCGAAACAACCTCGGACGCGTTTGCGATCGACTCGGCATTTCGCTCGAAGGCGCTCACCGTGCCTGCCACGACGCCGAAGCGACGGGCAAAGTCCTCTACGCCCTCAGCGAACAATTTGACATTCCTCCCGATCTCGAATCACTCCTCATCGTTCAGTCTCAGTGGGAACGCGAAAATCAACAACGACTCGCATGGCGACGCGGAAACGCCGGCGGCACCGGTCTAAACGAAATCGCCTCCGTCCAAAATGACCTCAACGAAGGCTTCGTGTTCGGCAAAGAAACAGACCCGCTTAAAGCCCTCTACGCCTCTGTCCCAAATGTCCATTGAGCCAACCGCCCCTGAGCGGCAATGCCCTTTCCCCCTCCCAATGGCTAGGCCGGCTTTCTTATAAAGGGGGAAGTCTCCCCCTGAACGGCTATTGGCCTCCGGCCAATACGCCGTTACCCCCTCATACCAACGTAATGCATCTTCTTCGTACAAAATTACATTGTGTGAGCCGCATTTTATAATAAAAACATACGCTTATATAATTATTCCGTCCAACAATAGAGTTTAAATCATGAAAAAAATTCTCGTTATATTATCACCTGGTTTTGAAGAAACTGAAGCTATTACTGTCATTGATATCCTTCGACGCGCAAAATTGAATGTTACAACAGCTTCGCTTGAACCAAATCAAACCGTACTCGGTTCGCACAATATTGCCATCATTGCAGATCAGTCCCTTAATCATATTATAAATTCTGCAATTTCTGATTTCGATGCCATTGCCCTGCCCGGTGGTATGAAAGGTGTCGAAAATATGCTCAATTCAGATGCACTCGTTTCGCTCGTCAACGCATTTTATCAAAACAATAAACTCGTTGCTGCTGTTTGCGCTGCCCCGCTCGTACTCCAAAAAGCCGGCATCCTCGAAGGACATAAATTCACTTGCCATCCATGCGTCTTCGATCGCATTACGACACAAAACCGCTGCGAAACTGCCGCTGTAGCCGATAAAACGCTCGTCACGGGACGAAGCTGCGGATGCGCTCTCCCTTGGGCAATCGAACTCGTTCGCGTGCTGACAGGCTCGGTCGATGACATCATGCCCGGCTTGGCAATGGTATAAACGCACCAAGTATCAAAAGTTATCAAATGCAATTATATTATACATAATATAATTGCGATAATATGATTTACTGCGATGAAATTATCTTTAACAAACATTTTGGCCATTGTTCTCTGTTCTGCTGCCATTTCTGCCTGCTCGCACAAAACGGCACAGCCGTCTAACGAGCAAGAAGTTGCTCCAAAAGTCCAGCCTCCCGAATTGCTTTCGGCTCCGTACGATATTTGGTCGGCTAAAACACTTCATCTCAAACAAAACGGCCTCGGCTTCGATCTCGGTGATGAAGCCGCACAAAAGTATCTCGAACTCGGCGGAACTTGGCTCGCGCCCGAATTCATCTCACAAGAAAAAGCACAAAATGACAAAATTCTCTGGGCTTCAGACCGCTCAGTTCGCTGGTTGAGCGGCACAACCGCTACGTTTCACTTTCCGCTCGATCCCGATGATTTTGACGACGATCTCACCCTCCATCTTCAACTCCGTCCCAAAGTCAATGACAGTGTAACCGTAAAGTTTTATCAAACAGCAAACGGATCCGAATCTGCCTGGACAACGCCTAAAACGCTTAAACTTGCGCCCGGTTGGAACGATAATACCGTGACGATACCTAAATCCTGGCTCAACAAAGACGGCAATCAACTCATGCGCCTCACCTTCCCAGGCTCTTATTTCGAAGGCTCCGATCGCGTTTCTGCCAAATTCGTTCGCATAGAACTTAATGACGCCAAGCCTAAAAACGCTACAGCGCCGATAGAAGTCCCACAATCCAAACTCGAATTGACCCCATGTCGAATCGATGACACCTCACGCGACGCCTGGTCTCTAACAAACAACGCGCGTATCGAGCGCTTCGTCGTCCTTCCCGAAACCAGCTCAATTTCGATTACAGCTGCGCCATCCGCCTGGCTCATGTCTGATGCAAAACTCACTTTGACAGCCTACTACAACGATATCGATTCGGAAGAGGGAGATGCCGTTCCTCAAAACAATACGACAGATCAACAAAGTGAAGTCATTCTCGAACAAACCATTCACCCGGGAGATGACTGGAATCAATTCACGGCAGCATTCCCTGAGTACCTCGCGCAACACGCCGTTCGACTCGTTTTACAACTCAAAACAGACGATGAAAGTGCTCAACTGTTTCCCGCAGAATCCGGTACACACGCTGCACTATGTCTTCAACCCCCACAAATTGATGCGCTATATCCCGAAAAACGCGCACGTGCTGTTGACGCGATTCACCAAGACGTTTCGCGCATCGTTTTGATTGGTATCGATAACCTGCGCGCTGACCGCGTCTTTTCGACTGACCACGAATCAACAGCCCCAACACTTCATGCAATGCTTCAGCATTCAGTATATGGCTTAGCACTCGGTGAAGCTCCAGGGTACGCCGCCACGACAACGTCATTTCTTACAGGCTCCCACCTCCCAACACACGGTGTCAATGACGATCAAACTCATCTCAAAACAAGTCTAACAACGATTGCAGAGGCATTGCCTTCGTGGGAATCCCATTTTTATACGACATCAAACGCCGTCGAGCCTTCACGCGGCTTCGCTCAAGGTTTCCAATCCTCACGAAGACTGAACAAAGAAAGCCTCGGTTCACCCGAAAACGCGATTCAAACCCTCGCAAACGATCTCGCAAATTCACCGCAAAATTCCCTTTTCTATCTTCATCTCGGAACACTCCGACTCCCGCTTTCTCCCTCAGACACTAATTTTAAACGCTTCGCACTGCCGAATTACAATGGTCCAGTTACCCCTCAGGCCATGCAAAACCTCGCAGTTCTCAAAAATCCATCCCCCGACGATAGCCGACAGTTTGCCGCCTATTACGACGCTACACTCGCAGACGTTGACGCCGCCCTCAAATTCCTCGTAGATGCGCTACCCGACAACACCATGCTGCTGATCTATGGAACACACGGTTCGTCACTCGGCGAAACAACCTTAGGCTATATGCAGTCCTTGTCTCCGTGGGAAGTTGTCGTACCTTGGATAATTTATAATAAGTCTACAAACGAAAGCACAAAACTAAACGACTTAATTCCAATTACGGAACTCTACACCGCACTCGTCGCATGGTTTGCTCAACCAGACGACTCAAACCAACAAGCAAACCTTACGCAACCCCTTCGAACGCCAACGCATCAAACACCCGTCTCCTACGGAAATGGTGTTACTGCAACAGCCTCTTCAAACCAGTTCTATCGAATCAGACGTGAAGGCATAGACGCACTCTTCGATTGGAACATCGATGGACAAGCCTTCAAAACCCAAGAAATAAAAGGTCATGCAATCACTCGGCGCACGCTTCGAGAACAGATTACGCCCTAAACGCTTATCCCATCTACCCTGCAATTGCTTGTTCGATGCGAATACATAAGCACCTTACAAACAAACCGCTCTTTACAAAAAAAGCGCCGCTTCATGCGGCGCTTTCTTTTTATTCTTTCTCGTCCTCCGCTCCCGGAGCTGAAATGCCATACTTTTTCATCAGCTTTCGGAAATACTTTCGGTCAATATCGGATTCACGAGATGCCTGCGAAATGTTGAAGTTGTTGCGCTCCAACACTGCACGAATGTAATCCCCCTCAAACGAAGTAAGCCAAGCCTCCTTCGCATCCTTAAACGTTTTGTCCGTAAAACTCGCCATCATCGGAACTGCGGGTGCCGTAGTTGCAGATGGCTCAGCCGAAACAGGCGTTGCCGCAGGTTGACCAGATAACACTGGCGATGCCGTCGGAACAATCGGAACAGGCGCTGCACTCGGCACTGCCGGCTCATTCGAATCAATATCCGCACAACGTGCAACATGCTCCGGAAGATCGCAAAGCTCTATACAATCTCCATCCGACAACGAACACGCTCGCTCTACAACATTGAGCAGCTCACGTACATTGCCTGGCCAACGATAGTTCTGCATCGCTTTTAACGCTCGACACGAAATCGATCGAAGCTTCAAATTAGAATTCCGGTCTCGATTGAAAGACGAGTTCTTTAAGAAATGTTTGACTAGCAAAGGCAAATCATCAATGCGCTCACGAAGCGGTGGCAAAAATATACGTACAACCGAAAGACGATAAAATAAGTCTTCCCTAAACTTATTATTTTTTACCTCTTCTTCCAACTTGCGGTTCGTCGCTGCAACAACTCGAACATCAACAGGAATCGCTTTCGCTGCTCCTACTCGACGCACTTCGCGGTTCTCCAAGACACGCAAAAGTTTCGGCTGGAGATCAATGCTCAATTCCCCTAACTCGTCCAAAAATATCGTCCCGCCCTGGGCTAATTCAAACAACCCCTGACGCGTCATGATCGCGCCCGTAAATGATCCCTTCTCGTGACCAAATAACTCACTCTCAATCAAGGATTCTGGAACCGCTCCGCAGTCAAAGACGACAAACGGTTTCTTGTTGCGCAAACTCATCTTGTGAAGTGTATGCGCTACGACCTCTTTGCCCGTACCCGTCTCGCCTTCAATCACAACCGTCGCATTCGTTGGCGCAATTTTTTCGAGAATACCGTAAATTTCTCGCATCTTTACATTACCACCAATAATATCACCGAATTTTTCTTCGTTCGATGGCACAACAGCTACATCTTCATCGAGCGGCTGAAAGATAAAATCTTCCGTACCAAAGCGCATCATACACCCAGGTGCCAAATACGCTTCTTTAATACGAACTTGATTGACATATGTACCGTTCGTGGAGTCCAAATCTCGAATCACATAGGCATCATCTTCTTGAATGATCTGTGCATGATGCGGTGAAACAGACTCACCCTGTATCATAAGATTATTATCGTCACTCGAGCCGATCGATATTAATCCATGCTCAAACGTCCACTCGCGACGATTCGTAACGGCTTGCGTCACAATACGGCACTTTCTTAAGTGAATCGTCGTCGGTTTGCCGTCAAGATATGATATTTTCGTCGGGCTGATGTAATCTGGAAAACGTCCCTGTGAAGCCATAGCAATCTCCTCATAATGACCTTTCTCCAATAGTATCCCGAAAATGCCCTTTTCGTCAAAGCAAATCGAGGACTTTTGACCCCAGAGCGTCTTTTACTGTGCCATGCATGACACAGCTTTGCTTCGTGCTGAAAATCTGAACTTCTCATGCACTTCAATTAGCTTGGGCGCTTTGCCTTTTGAGGGGGAAGCCTCCCCCTGAGCGGCTATGGCATTCGCACGCCTTAGGCGCACAAATGCCATACGCCGCTACCCCCTCTGCCTGCGGCGCTCGCAACACGCCCAACAACAAAACCAAAACGCTCTAGTTTAAACCAGCCCCACCCTGCGTCTTCAATTTACCAAAACCTAACAATTCAACGACGCTTCGCTTCAAATCTGGCTGCAATGCCAATAAATATAGATCCTCTGACGACGAATCTACGTAAGAAATATCCTCCGAATACTGCTGTTCTTCCTTGGACGCTTTAAGCACGTCGAGTACAGCAATCTGCTCAGGCAACTCAATATATTGCGGAGCATTTATCAACTGCTTCGCCAAAATGTGTTTTCCACTTTTAAGATAAATATCCGCTGCGTCCTCTCCAACCCAACGCACCCGTGTCACTTCTTCCCCAGTTAGCAAACACCGCTCTTCTCGCAAAACACTTAAATTCGACAACGCATATAAGCCAAAACATACATCCGTGTTACTCAGCGTAACAACAGCACGTGGCGAAACGAGGTTTAAATGCGGCGCTGCAATGACGAGCTCTCCAATCCCATCCGCATTCAGCTTATAAATCGCGTCTTTTCGCTGAACTTCTTCACTGCCTTCAGGATTATAAGCAGACTCCATCACGACATAATAAGAATGAAAACTGCTTACCCCTTTGTAAATCTTCGGAAGGTGTTCTCCCAAAAAACTCCAAAAACTAAGTTTCTGCGAAGATAACGTAAATACACCGTGATATGGCGCTTTAGAATCACGTAAACGCGTACCTTCTACGATAAGTTCACGTTGATCAACAAAGGCACATGTCGATCCAGCATTAGGCATAAAGCCGCGTGTTTTGGCGACCCAGTTTTTTAATGTGTCAAGATGAAACAAATCTTCAATTGCATTAATCGATACGATCGACAAAGAATAACTGGCCGACTTGGTTTCACGTTGAATCAGCGCCAATTGACTCTCAGAAGAACAGGCAACCTGCGCGTGGTCAGACAACAAAATGACAGAGGGCGCAAAAGGATCACGCTGATCAACAAAGTAGCTTGATCCACCTGGTGCATTAAAAACAATACCGCCCATCAAAACGACGCCACTATTGACAACGACACTCGTTGTTGGAAGTTTGGATACCAGCTCAAAAACGTCTGAAAATTGAATCTTATGAGACTCAACTGAGGGCTGAACCTCGTCACTCAACGCGACATTCGCTTCGCTTGGTATCGGCGTCTCTAAATCTTGTATTTCCTCCGCCTGAGAAACCTGCACACTTGACGAACGAGAATCATAGGTCATCGGATCCGCGTTATTTGACTCAGCTGGAGATGAAGAGGCACACCCGCCCAAGATACATCCAACCAAAGCTAAAAATGTCGTTATTCCAAGTTTCACGTTAATCATAGCAGCTCTAACCCAAGGCTGTCCCCCAAAGGACATCCATACATGGCTTACATTAAATCGACTAACGTAAAAATCAAATAATCCAACTTCAAAGAGTGCTTTAAATACAAAGCGATAGAAGCATTACAAGACTGACTCAGCCTCACGAAATGTGAGTTCAAAACTAAAACAAAGAAGAAGCAGTCTCATTGAGAATCGGGTAGGAGGCTAGCCATTAGTTGGCTAGCCGTCCTCCCACACCACCGTGCGTACCGTTCAGTACACGGCGGTTCCTGTGCTATTACGCTTATAGCGTATGTGTTCTAGCTTCAATCATCCATTGGTAATAAGCGCTCTGTCATACTTTTGGTGTTCCGCACCTATCCTTTGACCTCAGCCGTAGCCACAGCTACGTTTTGTGCTTTCTTTTATCTCAC
>JAZRWH010000049.1:0-83665 GCA_045599585.1 Myxococcota bacterium | reverse complement strand
AAGGTTCGGCCCTTCCCGAATTCACATTCGGTACTATGGCCTCTGCTGACTCCTCACGATAAATCTTATTTCAACCGATTAAGTTTTCACTCAAATCGTCCGTGAGGCCTCCTCGGGTACTCACACATTCTTTCTCTCCATCTATCTGCCTCATTTACCGTGAACATTTCCGTGTAGTTATTGGGCTTCGATTTGTTTGGCAACCTTACCCATGTTCTCGGCCTTATATGGGGTTTCTGTTCGTCAGACCGGAGATTTGCTTACACCTTCCTTCAGATTCCACCTCGCGATGGACACCCTTGGTGTTCGGCTATATCCTTCCCACTACCGGGCGGATTCGGGACTTTCACCCGCTAGAACGTGCGCTCGCCGAGCGCACTAAAAAGCCGGCCGTATGCCCTGCAACTGCAGTGGCATAGGCCGGCTACGAAGCCGTATTGGCCAAAGGCCAATAGGCGAAGTGGCGTCGGGCAAAGCCTGACGCCAAGCAAAAATTAATTATCCCGTGACAACTCAACATTTTTGGAATTTTTATGATTTACGTTCGTCGTAATATCAACAAAAATCGAATCGTTTTTATAGAAAACATCAATTGTCATTTTTGAAAATATACCATTATATATGTCACTTAAAATCCGTTCATTCAAAATGCCTTCGAAAAATGACGAGCTCTGACGTACTGGCTTCAACTGCGATAGATCCTTTGTGTCATCGGTCGTAATAAATAAGTCTTGTCCTTTGTAATACACAGCGCCATCACCATCACTATCCAACGGTGCTTGTACGCCTTCCTTTGGAAGAGGATCACTCATATCGAACATCCCCGTAAGCCAGGCATTCGTATCACCTATAATATGTAATGATAAATCAGCACTTTCATTCTGTGAACCTTCAATAACTTTTGAAGATAATATTGCCATGACTTCTGGACTTAAGAACGAACTATAAATTAATAACACTACGCCCTGAGCCGCATCTTGTAAGGGTGAGCAATGATACTCTTTTGATGCAGTACTCATCATTTGATTAGAAACAGCTTTAAGATCTATACCAACAGCACCAGCAAAAGCTTCATTGCCTATATAATAAATATCGTGCGGAACAACGAGGCTACTGATAAAAGACGCCAATTCTTGCGACTCGATCGGAGTTTTGATACTCAGCGAAAATGCGTCCTTTTCAGGTGTTTTAATTGACGCGATTAGCGAGTTTGCACCGGCAAAGATCGATTCCACTTCCTGAGCACAAACTTCATCTTTCCAAGTCGATTTACTGAAGAAGTGCGAGAAACGCATAAGAGAACGATAAGTCGCACTATAATTCATCCACAGATTCGCATTTGCTTGGTCGTCAAAGACTTTACTACCATCAAAAGCTTGATTCGGCTTTTGAAGTGCGCCTTTAAGATTATCAATTGAAGATACAAACGCTAAAGTAAGCATCCCTTCATCGACACGCATCCCAAGCCCATCAATCTCTGAGGGTTTAAGCTCGGGATAATATTTGTACGTTTCGTCGAAATATTTATACCAACCATCACGCTCTTCTCGTTCGATAATATCTTGCCTCTTGGCCCACTGATCAACAAGCGCTTCATTCGCAATTTGAATATGCGTAACGAAACGCCCATCTTCCAAATACATGACAGCATTCGTTTGTTCTAATGGCAAAAAGCCTGTTTGTTTTAGATAATTATTTAACGATCCCGCTGTCATCATCACAGAAACTTCATCGTAAGATCGAAGTTCATAGCGCAGCATTTCTACGTACAAATTCCTATGTTCTTCTTTATCATCGCGTTCCTCAAACGTTGCCTTATAAAAAACACAAGAACAGTCAGTTTCATTTTTAGAATCGTTACAATCAATCTCTTTAAGCAAACTGCGCAGTGCATCCTCAGAGGGAGCAGACCAACATGTTTCTAAAAATCTGTCATAAGCTTCTGCCTTGGCCTTATACATAGGGAGAGATAACTTGATTTTCGCTAATTCTTCCTCGTCTTCTGGATCAGTTAAAACACTCATTAATTCTATAGCATCTTCAACCTCCTCTCGATAAACATTATCGCTAACATCTTCTATTAGTCTGTCTATATTATAATATTCAGAGATATTGTATAGTCTTTCTAAAAAGAGTTCATTTAATACCGATACAATCGGCGCAGGAATACCTTTTATTTCAGCGACTGCGACGGCTGTTGCAGGAACATAAGCCCTCAACGATTCAATAGATACATTTTGAGCATTCGAAACGTTTGCCGCACTATGAACGCTTTTATTACCACAACCAACAAAGCTCATTGCGCACAACAAAGATAATAATAAGGCTGACTTTTTGTTAAACATATCGTAATTCCTCTACAAAAGTACCTATAGATATTAATTGATGAACTTTAATGCAACGCAATCTACATCGCCATCGTCCACTTTCAAACAGTTATATTTAGCACAGTGATTTAGAGTTTGCACAGCATAGAATAAAAACTATGTCGAGGATCACTGCTGTCCCACAACATATTTTCATTAACTATAACGAAATGCGCTCGTTACAGAATTTTAGACTTTTCTTATTCTCACATTCTGTCCTGCGGACGGCCCAAAGGGGCGTCGTATCGCGGACGCCCATTTGGAATCCCCGCGCTCTTTTGTCGCGCGTGCTGAACTCACTTCGTTCAAACATGCAGCCCGCGCGGCAGACCAATGGTGTGGGCAGGTCAATGGGATAGATTTAATTCGCTCATCGGCGGGCGCAAACTTGACTTCGTCTTCAACATGCGCGCCCGCTCGTCTGGTGCGCCCGCTGCTTGCCTTCGGCTTCGCGACGCAGGCGATTTAACAGTAATCTTAAGTCTTTTTCATGCTTAGAAACGACTATATATCGATAAAACAAAGCTACAGTAGAGTTATCAGAGTATTCTAGGAAAATTTCGTGGGACAGCAGTGTTATTGAATAAAATGTGCTGAATAGGCTGAATAGATTAAGTGAGAATGCGGCCGAAAAAAACTAATTTGTAATAGAGTTGGTTTGTGATGTTAATTAATATATTAAATAAATGTACAAATTTGGACTGTTTAATAGTATACGTAAGGATGCTTTATACAAAAGATAAAATCTACCTGTCAATCTGGTCTGGATATTAGTGTTGGGGCGCCGCAGGCAGAGAGGGTCGTGGCGTATTTGCCTGGCAAATAGCCACGTAGGGGGAGACTTCCCCCTTTTATAGATCATTTATAGAAGGCAAGTTGGCTCTGGGATAGGACGGGGGTTTTGAAAGAAGAATAAGAAAATCTATGAATACGCCTATTCCTAATAATCCGAAGGACATGGCATATATAATACCGCTGAAGGTTTTGCCTTCATAAAATCTGTGAGCGCCGAACACACCTAAAAATAAGCAGAGAAAAATGGCTACGAGTTTATTACACTCATTTGCGTGTATTTTATAAACAATATTCTTATTCTCGCCGAAACCATACGCGTGGCTCGCGTAGGGATCGTAAACATGTTTTTGTTTACATAAATCTAGCTCGTAATCTGTTTGGAATCGATGTTTATTATGATCTTCGTTGAGGCGAGTGAGTAGTTGTGTGGCTGTAGAAATGCGGAGTTTGGGATCGGGAGCGAGTGAGTCTTTGAGAATTTGTTTAAACCAGGAGGGAATATCGGAAGGGAGGTAGCGGTCGATGTCTGGGGTAATGCCAGACATTTCCATGTCGCAGGGCGCGATGCCTGTGATCAAATGCAGCATTGTTGCACCGAGACTAAAAATATCGGAAGCAGGCGTTACTTTGCCGTATAACTGTTCTGGAGCGACGTAGCCGGCCGTACCAGCAAAGGTCATGGCTTGGGTGTGTTGAATTTTGGAGGCAACGACGCCGAAATCGACAATAGAAACAGAGAGATCGTCAGAGACGAGAATGTTTGCAGGTTTTAGATCTCGGTGGATGATCGGCTGAAGTTGGGATTGAAGTCCCTGAAGGATACGCGCTGCATTCTTATAGATTGTAAGTGCTTGATCAAAAGAGTAGCGACATCCCTGACGGAGGCGTTTTTCGAGCGAAGGCGCATCAATATAGGACTCTACGAGATAGATGATTGAATCTGACTCTATTTCGTCAATAAACTGTGGCGTACCTTGGACCTGAATATTTTTGAGTGTTTCAATTTCGCGGCGAAAGAGTTCTTCTTCTTTCCAGTCAGAAATGGTACGCAAATCGAAACATTTGATAGCGACTTTGTGCCCATTTGGGGCAACTGCGCTCAGCATAGTGCCTTGAGCCCCGTGTCCGATGGATTGAAGCGAAGTATAGCCTTTTAGGTGGAGCAGGGGGTGAGCATCGCCTAGGGAGGAAGGGGAAAAACTTAGGTCATTAGAATCAAATTTATTAAAATCCAGAGAGTCCATACTGGTTTTGGGGGATTCCATCATTCGAAGAGTAACTAAAACAAAACCACATGCGCATTCGCGAGAAGGATAGTACCATTTAATATAGCGCTCGTCACCACGAAAGCAGTTTAATATAGCGCTCGTCATCACGAAAGCAGTGTTTACGACTGTGAAAGCATAGCGAAATGCACTTATATCGCGAAGTATTGTGATTTATAGTGAGACGCGCCAAGCATAACACTTAAGGCAGCGGAGGTGAGGCGTAGGCACAGGTCTTCGGCAAAAAGGCGCATGAAGAAAAGGTGGGGAGGTTGGATTAGAGGCGGGGGGATTTAGTTTGAGATAGATGTTTGTGCAACAATGTGGCAAAAAATAACAAGAGCCAAGATTGAAAGGTGCATGTGTGAAATGGCGATTAAAATTCTAAGAATAGGAATATGAAAAAATATAATTCGAAATAATTAAAATGTAGGTGTAAAACCTCCATAAAATAAAACGAATTAACAATAAATTGGCGTTGCTTCAATGCAAAAAAGGGGGTAGAAGCGGAGCGATTTTCTAGTGCACAGAAGTTGCGCTAGGGTTGAAGCAATAACACAAGGAGAGAAAAATGGTAGATTTTGCAAAGATTCTTGAAAAAGCTGAGTCGTATAGAGCGGAAATGACGGCTTTTCTTCGCGATATGATTGCGATTCCTTCGGAATCTTGTGAAGAGCGTGATGTTGTCCTTCGCATTAAGCAGGAAATGGAAAAAGTAGGTTTTGACAAAGTCAATATTGATCCTATGGGCAACATTCAGGGCTACATTGGCCATGGCAAGCATGTTATTGCTATGGATGCGCACATTGATACAGTTGGTATTGGTGACATTCGTCTTTGGACCGAATGTGATCCTTACAAAGGTAAAGAAGACGATAACACGATTTGGGGCCGTGGTGGTTCTGACCAGGAAGGTGGTATGGCTGCAATGGTTTATGCCGGCAAAGTCATCAAAGATCTTGGTCTTGAAGGCGAATATACGCTGATTGTTTCTGGTACGGTACAGGAAGAAGACTGTGATGGTCTTTGCTGGCAGTACATTGTTAACGAACTCAAACTTCGTCCTGAATTTGTGGTTATCACCGAGCCGACGAGTCTTCGTATTTATCGTGGTCATCGCGGTCGTATGGAAATCCGCGTTGAAGCGCGTGGTGTTAGCTGCCATGGTTCTGCACCAGAACGTGGTTCGAACGCTATTTACAAAATGGCTGATATTCTCGAAGACATTCGTGAACTCAACCGTGATGAATATGACAATGACCAAGCTGTTAAAGGCCTTGGTAAAATGCTCGATCCGAAATACAATGACCGTTATGAAGATGCTCGTTTCTTGGGTCGTGGTACGATTACGCCGAGCCAGATTTTCTACACGAGCCCCAGCCGTTGTGCAGTTGCCGATAGCTGTGCCATCTCTCTCGATCGTCGTATGACTGCTGGTGAAACGGCTGAATCTTGCTTGGAAGAGATTCGTAACCTTCCTGCTGTTAAGAAATGGGGCGATGACATCACCGTTTCGATGTATACCTACGAGCGTCCCTCTTACACGGGCCTTCTCTATCCGACAGAGTGCTTCTTCCCGACTTGGGTTATCCCCAACAATCATCCTGCCTGTGAATCCCTCGTTGAGGCATACAATGGTCTTTCTGCTGTCGATGGTAACAAACGTTTCTTCAACGAAAAGCCGACCGTTGACAAATGGACATTCTCAACGAATGGTGTTTCCATCATGGGCCGCTATGGTATTCCTTGCATTGGTTTTGGTCCTGGTGCAGAAGAACAGGCTCACTTCCCCAATGAAAAAACCTGGAAAGATCATCTCGTTACCGCTTGTGCGATGTACGCTGCGATTCCCCAGATGTATTGCAAAAAAATTGACGGCTAATTAGAATAGCTTTTACACGATCAGAGTTTGCCTCTGATCGTGCTTTGTTTTTATGGAAGTCTTGCTGAAGCTTGCACGTGCAAGTTCTCAGTGTTTTTTTTAATCTTTTGTTTTGACGTTTCGCCAACCGGAAAGGTTCCGGAGACGAGCGCCATTTCGCCAGCTTATTCGGCGCTTTTTTCAGGAGTTTTTATGCAGACACAGTTTCGCGGCAAACATTTCGTCACTCTTCGCGATTGGTCTAAAGACGAAATCGATACCCTCCTCGACGTTTCCCTTGATCTCAAACGCGATTTCGCAATGGGCCGTGTGAACAATTCCCTCGAAAATCAGACGATTTTCCTTATGTTCATGGAACAGTCCACACGTACGCGTAACTCCATGGAAGCCGGTATCACCCAGCTCGGCGGCCACGGTCACTTCATTGATGGTCAGACCTCTCAGCTCGCGCACGGCGAAAGCGCCAAAGATACCGCTATCATCCTCTCCCGTATGGGTCACGCCATCGCCATGCGTTACTGCAACTGGTCCTATGGTAACAAGTTCATCACTGAAATGGCCAAATATGCTACCGTTCCTGTCATGAACCTCCAGTGCGACCTCTATCACCCGATGCAGGCCATTGCTGACCTTATGACCATGCAGGAACACTTCGGTCGTGATCTCAAGCGCATCAAAGTCTCCATTATTTGGGCTTACGCTGAATCCCACAAAAAACCCATCTCCGTTCCTCTTTCGCAGGTTCTCCTCTTCCCCCGCTATGGTATGGACGTCTGCCTCGCTCACCCCAAAGGTTGGGAACTTCCCGATTGGGTTATTGCCGAAGCCAAAGCCAATGCAGAACGCTACGGCGGTACTGTCACCGTTACCGATAACGAAGAAGAAGCCTATCGTGATGCAAATATCGTTATCCCCAAAAACTGGGGTAACTGGGTTAATGACCAGACGGGTCTTCAGGCTGCTGGTGCCGTCAAAGTCGTCGACGAAAAACTTATGGCTCACCGCGCTTGGAAATGCACTGAAGAAAAAGTTGCCCTTTGCGCCAAAGACTACGTCTATATGCACGCTCTTCCCGCCGACCGTCACAACGAAGTCGACGATTGCGTCATCGACGGTCCCCACAGCATCATTTACGATGAAGCTGAAAACCGTCTCCACACCGCAAAAGGTGTCATGGCCCTCACCATGGGTGGCCGCGGTCGCGCCTAATCGCCAAATCGCTTAGCTTATAGCTGTTAGCGCACTCAGTTTCGCTGAGTGCGCTTTTTTTTTCATAGAGTCCTAAATCTGAGTCTTTCAGCTTTTTTTATGTTTTGGGGACGGCTGCTGTTTACACTCTGGGACGCAATTGCACTGTGGCTCAGCAGATAAATAAAATCATTCTACTTGTTGCGTGTAGGTACAGGTGTGTTGTAAAGCGCAGTGTAGAAGGCTAAAAGCAGTGGATAGAGCAGTTGGAACTGCTCCGGCTTTTGGCAATTTAAGGAGTTCTGACATGAAACCCATCCGTCTGTTGTTGGCTGTCTCTTTGTGTGCTGCATTGGCTCAGGCTTGTAGTGAGACTAAAAATACGAGTTCTGATTCCCTTGAACCCTGCTCCGAAGATGGAACTTGCAGCGATAGTTCTAAAGTTTGTATCAACCATTATTGTTTAAATAAGTGTACGAAAGATAGCTGCGGTAAGGACGAAGTTTGTCCATCGAGTGGCATTTGCACTAAAGGCGAATGTAGCGATATTGTTCCCTGTTCTGGTGACTTGGTTTGTCAAGGGGCAAAGTGCGTAGAGCGTGGTACCCCTGTAGATGATCCCGAAAAAAAAGGTACTGCTAAAGAAGGCGAAAAGTGCAGCGAACAACATCTTTGCGAGTCTTATCTCCGTTGCAGCGACGAAGGTGTGTGCGTCAAAAAATGTTATACAACGGGCTGTGAGACGGGATTTGCTTGCAGCAATGAGGGCGTATGCGTCAAAGGTGATTGTACAACTTGGCAGCGCTGCTCCGAAAAAGGTTTTGATGACACCTTTGTCTGCGATACCGCCGAGCGTAAGTGCGTCAAAAAGTGTTCGGCAGGATCGTGCGGTGACGGAAAGTATTGTGATTCTTCGGATAAACTTTGTCATGTAGGCGAGTGCTCCGAAGTCGATGCTTGTAAAAATAATTTAACAGTGTGTGATCTGACGCCGGGCTCAAAAACAATACATACGTGTATTGATAAATGTACCTCTGATGATTCGTGTGGTGCTGATAAACTATGCGATACGGATGGGCGTTGCGTGGAACCCTGTGCGTCGAAAACTTGTCAAGATGGCAAAGTTTGTGATCCTAACTCCAGATTGTGTATCCAAGCGGATTGCTCAACGCTCGACGCCTGCTCTTTGACCTACCAAGTTTGTGATGAAGGCCATTGTGTCGACAAGTGTACGATGCAGGGCGTTAAGTGCCCTGAGGATAAGTATTGTGAAACCTTAACTGGACTTTGCAAGCCGGTATGCACACCAGAATCTTGCGCGGCTCAGGGACTCCTGTGCGGTGATGAAGGCATGTGCGTTAAAGGTGAATGCTCTTCTTATAATCCTTGCTCGGGTACAAAAGTGTGTTCTGCAGATTACAAATGTGTCGAGCCCGTCAAGCCAAACAACGATTGTTATTTCTATAAGAATTGTGATGATTGTGATGCTAAATTTGATTGTTCACAATTCGATTGCGAGATTACAGCGTGTGATTCCTGTGGTGCTGAATCTGAAGCATACAGTAAATGTCATACTGAATTGTTTGCCTGCCTTGACGCTGGCAACTTTTATGAGAATTGCCCGAATCATTGCGAAAAGGAGCTCGATGCCAAAACGGCATGCGAAACAAAACGAAATGCGTGCATCAAGGCTGATAAAGAGGATTGCGCTTCGCTAACAGATGAAGCGCAAATTGCAGCCTGCGAAGCAACAAATACATGCAAATCTGACAAACGTACTTGCGAAAGTCAAAAATCTACCTGTCTTACAGCAAAACAAGATTGTGAGTCTAAATCAAAACTTTGCCCCGAAGGGCAGCGTTGTACAGCGGATAACCGTTGTGTTCCCTCTGCTGAATTGAATGGTTTGGGCCTTGGTGAATCGTGTGATCCCATGGATAAAACGCAAAAATGTGCTACGGGACTTGTTTGTCTTATGCCTAGCACAAACTCTGAATACGTCTGTTTGCAAGAAGCTTATGCTGCACAGGGCAAACCATGCACGGCTTCGGCATATCAAGACCACTGTGAAGGTAATATCATCGTTCAGTGTAGCGAGTATTATGGTATGGTCATGGTCTATGACTGCAAAACAAATTATATTGATTGGGATGTCGGGGTAGTAGATAAATTCTATGGTGATAATTTTACGTGTGCGAAACGCCCTGGAACAAAATTAGTTGGATGCGTTCAAATGTGTAACGACGCTTCTGCAAAAGAATGGTATGGCTGTGGTTATGATACTTCTGATGAGTCTTACGAAGTGGATTACAGCGATCGATATCTCTGCAAATATAATAGTGAAGGCATTCAAGCATATTATTATCAGGATTCTGAAGAGTGTAGTTGCAGCTATTCAACAGGCAGATGCAACTAAATGATATACTAGGGCGTTTATAGAGTTATGCTTAGGCGTGTTAATCATCAACCAGCCTGCTGACATAGAGCAGGAGGGGGTAGCGGCGTATCGAAGGATCATGTATTCAGCATGTGTCATGCTGAATACATGGGCGAGATAGCCGCTCAGGGGGAGACTTCCCCCTTTTTATATATTAAAGATAGATGGAAATACCAAAAAGGGCATTTGAATGAAAAAAATATATCATATATTTTGGGCTGCAACGTTGTTGTGTGCATGTAACGAAACAGCGATATATAATACAACGTGCAATACTAAAGATGACTGCATGGGTTCAAACCAAATATGTATTAATAATACTTGTATTGAAAAGTGTAAGGAAGATTTTTGCCAGTCTAATCAGATTTGTGCAGAAAGTGGCATTTGTGTTGATCTCAAAACCGATGATGAACCTGAATGTTCTGCCCAAAAACCGTGCACTGAACCAGGCAAGGTTTGTAGCGTTGATTATGTTTGCGTCACAGCAGAATGCTCGATTTTTGTTCCTTGTAAAGATAGCAGCAAAAAGTGTAATCCCCTCGGTGTCTGCGTTTCTGAGACTGTCGAAACAGAGGATTGTCGAAAAAATGCTTCACTTTGCACGACGAATCAGTTTTGTAATGATAACGGCTTTTGTGAATATAATAAGGTAGTTGATGCAGATTGTTCTAAAACAGTGCCATGTAAAGAGGATTATGCCGTTTGTAATGATGCTGGCAAATGTGTATCAAAGTGCCTAAAAGGTACGTGTGGTGCCGGTTTGGCTTGTGCTGAGGATGGCCTCTGTTTTGTCTCTGAATGTTCGTCAATCGATGCTTGCGGTCATGGATTGTTTTGTCAGAATAATAAATGCGTAACACGCGATGCGCTCGTTTGTTATGATGATAGTGAATGCGGCGAGGGGTATGGATGTGATAAGAATAAATGCGTGCCCTATGATAGTTGTAGTTTGGAACGTACTTGCGCTGATGGTAAGGTTTGTCATGAAGGCAAATGCATTGATAAAATAAAGACTGCTTGTACAAAAACTGCTGATTGCGCGTCTGGTTTGACATGTGTGGCTGGAGCATGCGTTGCTTGTAATTGCAGTGCAAACGAAAGCTGTAATCCTGATGGTACATGCTCAGAAAAAGACTATTCTGTTACGAAAAATATACGTGTTGGCGATGCGTGCACCCATTCTCCTGAATTTGCCTTCTGTGAAGGAAACAGAAAATTTAATTGTACAAGCTCTTCTGATAGTGGTTATAAGGATTTTTATGTTGGCGTTGAAGATTGCAGTGCGCGTGCTTGCGGCACGACTTCCGATGAGGGAATAGGCTGCCATGAAGCGTGCCCAAGTTCCCACGTTGGCGATTTTTATGGTGCCTGTATTAGTTATTATGGTGGCCAGTCTTGTTTTACACATACATGCGAAATGATGCCTGAAGGTGGAACTGCATGGACTTTAACGAACGGATATAAAGATTGTTTGGTAAATTATAATAATGGACGATGTTCGTACGAACCTGATGAAATTCATAAACATATAAATTGTACGACGGATTCTTATCCCGATGTTTGCAAAGGTAATTGGCTGCTCTATTGTTATTCGACCAGCTCCTCTCCGATTTATGGCGGCATGGTGTCCGGAACCTCATGTGCCCTCTCCGGAGCCGATGCCTTCTGCGCTCTCCCCAGCGAACGTGCACTCGCTGATAACCCTGATCTCATTGGCGATTGTGTTCGTCCGTGCTCCGTTCCCGGTGAGTCCATCTCACTTTGTATGGTCGATGAAGATGGCGAAGATTACAGCTATGATTATTATTGCGCTCTTTCGCAAGATGGAAGACTGGGCTATTTTACTATGGCAAAATTACCTTGCAACGCTGGCTGCAATGTAAAAACTGGTTTGTGTAATTAATAGTTGTGTAATTTATTCATTGTATAGGGTAGGGGGAGGTTTCCCCCTGAGCTGCTATCCACTCGGCAAAAGTGCGATGTATCTGTTGTTATGATCAGCTGCGACAGAGTTTTTGAGTTTAGAGCGCTTTTGCCTCGTGGATACGCCGCTACCCCCTCCTCAAACCAACTTTTCGGTTAAGCTGACGTAAAAACTAGGTTGCAAAGGCTTCTCTTTGGTAGGCCCTTGAACGAGGTATGACAATTCTGTCCATGTATGCTTCGATCAATCATAAGCAGCCAAAAGAGGATTTTAAGGGAAAATCATGCGTACAACACGCATGATTACTACGACAAAAATGTCGTATTATTCAGTCTTAGAAATCTAAAAAATAGTCAAAATCGTTACGAAAATTTAAAAATGATTAATTTATTATTCAATATTTTGTAAAATAGGTTTGTTAAAAATTAGCTTAGATGATTTAATTGTAAGGAATTTGGGTTGTTTTGATAGAAAAAATTTCTAAAAATGAGTTCAGTAAAATAAAATTGCCAAGAGAAGAAAAAAATTGGCCTTTGATTTGCACAATGGGATTCTTAGTGCTACTATGTGCTCTTGTGGAACACATGTAGTGTTATGTGTTCTGTTGTAGGTTTTGAGTTTATGCAGTCCAGATAGACTGCCATTCTACAAAATAAAAAAGTGAGGAAAAAATGAAAAAGTTTACGATGGCAATGTTGCTTGCAGCGCTTGGTATGGGCTTTGTTGCTTGTAGCGATGACAAGGATGACGACAAAGATAAAGACAAAGAAGTCACTTGCGATGTTTCGAAATGTGAAGCAGTTTCGCATGCAACGGCTGTTGCCAAAGCAGATGGCGATGCCTGCAAATGCGAATACACCTGCGATCCTAACTATGAGCCGGAGGATAGCTCTGTCAACGATGGCACGCTCATTTGCAAAGCCCAAAGCCAACCTTCTGACAACTGCGATTCACTTCAGTGCACCGTTGCAGATACAAATGCTCAAGCCGTTGCTACCAAAAATGGTGATGCTTGCGAATGCGTTTATAGCTGCAAAAACGGCTATGAACTAGCCGAGGGTGCCAAAAACGATAAAGACATCAAATGCGCGCTCATTCTTCTCGAAAACGGTGAAGCCTGCAATGGCGACAGCGAGTGCAAAAGTGGCTATTGTGAAGTTCAGACAGAAGAAGGTGACGGAATCTGCGCTGAAAAGAAAGAAAATACTGATAAAGACGATTACGCTGCTTGCACCCAAGATAGTGACTGCAAAGTCGCTGATGGCGAGTACTGTGTCAATAGCAAGTGCCGTACAGCAACTAGCTTCCACATGAGCGAATGCTCTGGCAATGAAGCTGATTTCTGCGTGGGTAATTCTCTTGTTAGCTGCGTCGACAGCGAAATGGGTATGCTTTATGATGTGAATGCCTGCAAAGGTGAGTCGACCTGCCAGCTCAACGCTGACAACGTTTATGCTTGCGTATTCCCTGAGGCTGAAGTAACGGATGCCTGCAATGCTGAAAACGAAAACAAAAAAGTCTATACGGCTTGCGCTGGTGACGATGATGGTTACGGTGGTTACGAAAAAGCTGCTTACAAAAAATGTACAAAAGCTGCTGATGGCTCCTATAGCTGGGTTGAATCCACCGAAACCTGCGGTGGAACATCCTGTCTCCCTGAGTGCCCGGCTCTCGGTTGCACGGCTTACTCTTTCTGCCCCAATCCCGCCTAATGAAGGGTTGATATTAAAATAAACTATTTTTGTTAAAATAGTTAATATTATGCAAAAAAGCCCCTGTTCACAGGGGCTTTTTTGTAGTATGTGCGCTGCTCTCTGGATGATCGAATATTATTCAGTTATAATCTCGTCAGTCCAGAGAGGTGTGTATTCTATTTAGGATTACATAGCTTGAATGATTTGCATAAAAGGTGATTTATGAAAAATATAAATTTTGTAATCTTGTTTGCACTTTTGAGCGCCGGTGTAGGAACAGCCTGCAACGAATCTTCTTCTTCGGATGCGTTGGCAGCCCTTGGCGATGTCTGCAATGCATCAGTTGAGTGTGCAAGCAATTACTGCAGTGAAGATCACGTTTGTGCTGTTGATCCAAATGACTTGCTCGAAAATGGCGAGGCATGTGAAGCGCATAAAGAATGCAGAAGTACTTATTGCAATGAAAAATTTGTGTGTGCCATCAAACCGGGTTCAACAAATACCGAGCCTACGCAAAAAGGTGAGGAAGGCGCTGACTGCAATGCAGACGCTGAATGCCAAAGCAACAAATGTTTGTCGAAAAAATGCGTTGCAACCTCTGGCTCTGGCAATGGGAGTGCCGGCGATAGTTGTTCAGAAAATAGTCAGTGCGTGAGCAATAATTGTGTGAATGGGCAATGTATTGGCAGTGGTGCTGGCGCTGGGGATGGCGCAGAAGGTGCTGTCTGTTCAGGAAATGGCGACTGCAAAGCTGGACTCTATTGCTTAGCCAATGCTTGTGTTACGCTTGATACCATCGGCCATACCGAGTGTTCGTCCGATTCTGCCTCATTTTGTGCGGATAACAACGCTGTAACATGTCGCGTTTATAGTGAACAATATTTTATTTATCAGATCGAAGCCTGTAAACAAGATTCTGCTTGCATCAATATGAATTCCATCGCTGTTTGTGCCGACCCTTGTACGGCCGAACAGGTTGGTCAGGTCACGAGCAAGTGTGATCCCGATCAAAAATCATGGGATGGTTATGTAAACGGTCTCATTCTCTTTAAATGTACTGAAGTTAACGGCAGTTATTATCGTGTTGCAACGGGTTACGAAGTCTGCCCACTCAACGATTTCTGTTTTGTTGATGGACAGGGATGTATCTGATACAAATTGTTTGACATTTAGGGGATAGACTTATTTAATGCTGTATTGTTGTTTGTAATATTAAATTTAGACGGCAATACATTCGGATGAGATGGACGTAAGTAAATTTCATTATAAATATCTATAAAGTTTTTTGCAGATATTCTGGTTCATTGGGGTAAATATGAAGTCAATTTACAAATTTATATTGTTTTCTGCCTTAGCTGCTGCAGGCTGTTCCTCGAGCTCGAGCTCGAGCTCGAGTTCAGAGAATGAATCTTTGCTTGGAAAAAGCTGCAAAACGACGCTTGAATGTAAGTCTGAAACGCTCGTATGTCATCCTGATGTCAAAGTTTGTATCGAGCGATGTGATGCGTTTTCTTGTGATCCTGGCAAACTCTGTTCTGATGATGGCATATGTTTCACTCCTGAGTGCTCTGAATCGAAGAATTGCGCAGATGTCTATAAAGTTTGCCGCGCCAATTCTTGCGTCGATCCCGGTACTTGCACCAAAAATGACGATTGTTCACTCGCTGAACCACTTTGCAGGAACTCTAAATGTGTTGCGATTTCGGATATCGTTTGCACAAGCGACTTTGAATGCGGTGAGGGTTTGATCTGCGATAACAGAAAATGTATCCCCGAAGACAGTTGCTCCGATACGCGCCGATGCGAAGATGAAACTGGAAACACTGTTTGTCGCAATGGAAAATGCGTAAAAACTGCCCCCCCCCAATGTTCGGTTTCTAATCCCTGTCCGAACTCTGACACGTGTGTCGCTGGTAAGTGTGTGTCCTGCAGCTGCAACGAAAATGAAGTTTGCCAGGCTGACGGCACATGCACCAATCTCAATCACTCTAACTTAAATGACGTTATGGTCGGTGATGAATGTAAAACGTCTAATTTCAAGACATTTTGTGATGGAAACAGGCTGTTTACATGCTCTCAGACTATAGGACAGGAATCGGAGCCACACGTAAAAGTGCGTGATTGCAAAGCAAATATCTGTGCGACTTCGCCTACGGATGGCACCAATTGTTATGAACCTTGCGTGAGTGAAGGCGATTTTTATGGTGAGTGTCTGGGCGATTATCATTCGGATACGGGGGCAACGGTCGACTTGTTGTTTACAACAATGTGTACAAAATCGAAAGAAGGCCCGTTGATTTGGACATTTACGGAAGGTGTAAAAACCTGTGCCTCGGTTTGTAAAAACGGTACGTGTCTTTATACACCAGATAGTATTGGCCAATCTTGTTCTTCCGCGTCGTTCGCCGATAGATGTCAGGGAAACTGGTGGCTGGAATGCGTTGAAGAAAATCCGCAGTACGCCGGTTTTGTTTCGGGCTTTGAGTGTAGCATATCGTATGGTAAAGACTATCGATGTGTAGAAGATCTCAATGGTTTGCTCGATTGTGCCACACCTTGTACGCAAGAAAATAAGCAAACTGCAGCTTGCCGACAGTATGCAGGCGGTAGAGTTTATAGCGAAGTGTATATTTGCCAAAAAGCAAAAGACGGCCATCTATATAATATTACAAGTGATTATGAAGAATGTTCAAATGGCTGTGATTCACAAACAGGTTACTGTAAAGAGTAATTTTATACACGGCGTTTTCTCCTACGATTAGGAGAAAACGTCTGATCGTTATGTTGGTGTTAGAAGGTGGCTATTTATTTGAACGAATGAAATATATAAAGCGATTTACGGCGTAATATAACCCGTTGATTTGAGGAAAATATGACAAAAGCACTTATTGCAATGAGTGGCGGCGTTGATTCGAGTATGGCTGCCAAAATGATGGTCGACCGTGGTTTTGAATGCATTGGTTGCACCATGAAATTATATAATAATGAAGATGCATGTGTTGCGAAAGACCATTCCTGTTGTTCGCTTGAAGATGTACAAGATGCGCGCGGTATCGCAGATAATCTTGGCATTCCTTATTATGTTTTCAATTTTACTGAGGATTTTAGAGAAAAAATCATTAATAAATTTGTGAATTCATATCTTAACGGTCGCACGCCTAACCCTTGTATTGACTGTAATCGTTATATGAAATTTGATCGCCTTTATAATCGCGCTCAGCAGTTTGATTGTGAATGTGTCGTAACAGGGCATTATGCGCGCATAGAATTTGACGGCGAACGTTATCATCTCAAAAAAGCATTAGATGATACAAAAGATCAGAGTTATGTACTTTACACGATGACTCAGGAACAGCTTTCTAGAACGTATTTTCCGTTGGGCGAGTTAACGAAAAAAGAAGTTCGTGCTCTGGCGGCGAAACATGGTTTTGAGAATGCTGCCAAACCGGATAGTCAGGATATTTGTTTTGTTCCCGATGGGAATTATGCTGCTGTGATAGAAAAAATCAGTGGCAAAGCCATCAAGCCTGGCCGTTTTATTATGAAAGATGGCAAGGTGATGGGCAAACATGCGGGCATTATTCACTATACGATCGGTCAGCGCCGCGGGCTTGGATTGACGTATCATGAGCCATTGTATGTCTGCCGCATCGACCCAATTACAGCTGATATTATTCTTGGGCGCGAAGAAGACTGTAAATCCACCGAAGCACATGTTAGTCAGTTTAATTGGATAAGCGGTGTTGTTCCTTCGGAACCGATTCGTTGTGCTGCTAAGGTTCGTTATCGTCAAAAAGAAAAACCCGTCACGGTATATCCCGATGGCCCTAATGCTGTTCGTCTTGTATTTGATGAACCGCTTTTGGCAATTACCCCGGGTCAAGCAGCTGTTTTATATGATGGCGATGAGGTGATAGGTGGTGGAACGATTGATTGATCTTTGATCTTTGTGTGAGCGTCTGCTATTGGCTTTGCCAATACGCAGAGCGCAAGGCGGCTATTGTTGCACAATACGCCGCCTTTTTTGTATTGATCGTGTTTAAATGAAATGAATTTGTTTGCTCATCAATATTATAGAGGATAACACTGCTGTTCTTTGGTATATTCTCATTAACTGTAACAAAATGCGCTTGTTATAGAATTTTATACTTTTCTTATTCTCGTTCTGTCCGCGAACTTGACTTCGTCTTCAACATGCGCGCCCGCTCGTCTGGTGCGCCCGCTGCTTGCCTTCGGCTTCACGACGCAGGCGGTTTAACAGTAATTTTAAGTCTTTTTCATGCTTAGAAACGACGATATATCGATAAAACAAAACTACTGTAGAGTTATCAGAGTATTCTATGAAAACTTCGTGGGACAGCAGTGAGAGGATATATGTGTTGGTTGAATTGTATAAAACTGATTGTGAACGATCTTAATTGAATTGTATAAAGTAGGACTTCACCCGTGTTATTAAATGGATGAATGAGCAGGGTGAATAGAGAATACATCATTACAACTAACTTATTTCGTAAGGGTAGTAAAGTGTGTTGTAAACGCGGAGTGATTTGGAGTGTAAAATCCGTGGTTTACGGATTGTTGTCTTGTGTTTATTGTAAGTTAAATATCATAATTATTGATATATAAGTTAGAATATATAGAAAAATGGTTTGGGGTGATAGCCATTCGAAAAGCGTCGGCGTATGCCGAAGGCAATAGCCGACGGGCGTGCCGCGTATTGCCAAGGCAATAGCGGCCGCAAACAGAACAATAAAAAAAAGATATTATAAAAGAAGGAAGCAGGAAAAGATTTGATAAGGATTGTTTAGAAAATGGCATGTATTAAGAAAGTTGAGAAAAATTTTAAAGTATGATAGAGCAAAGTCGGCATTTTGGTCTTATAAAGATCAAAAGGATAAATAATAATGCAAACCGGCGTAACGAGCCGAAATGCGATAGATTTATGGTGTGATCCATGAAGATAGTCTGTGAAAAGTGTCAGGCGACGTACTATATTCCTGATGAGAAGATCGTCAGGAAAACGGTGCGCATGACGTGTCGAAAATGTGGTGAAGTGATCACCATGCGGGTAGATGAAGATTCATCGAGCAGCTCAACGCTTGGCAAGTGGAGAGCATCGGCAATGAGTATGCCCAAGAAGACGCAGAAAGAGACGCCGGGGTGGTATTATTCGTATAATGGTGAGAGTTTTGGCCCTTATACGCAAGACGAGTTGATCGCGAAGATTCAGTCTCCGACGGTAAGTCCGATCGCCAAAGATTGTTATGTATGGAGCAAATCATTGGGCAGTTGGAAACCGCTCGTGGATATTGAACCATTTGCATCGGCAGCGCAGCCATCAGTTCCGGCAGCGCCCGTTGTTCCTGTGCGTTCGCAAAAACCGGTTAGTATGTCGAGCACATCCGCGAAAAAAGTGTCTCCAGACGTGGGATCCCTCAAGGCGCGTCTTCTTGAGTCTTCATCCTTGGATGAAAAAAGAGATGAAGCGGGGGCCCGTCTTGATTCTAGAGCGCAGACGCTCACCAACACAGCTGCGCTTAACGACGAAGTTCCGACACATCAGGCGATGCCCGCGATAGACGATCTTGTGACGAACGCGCGACGTGATGGTGTCCAAGATCAACCAGAATCAGCGGATGAAGAAGGCGAGGACAGCACGCGAGTACGCGAATCATCACCGTTGTTGTCGTTTCAGTCGCTGGATGCGATTCCCGATCTGCGAAAAGAAACGGCGGGCGGTAAGCAAGAAGTGTTGTCTAAACCCTTCCCAAGTTTGAGTACACTCAAGCCGATATCAGATGGCGGGGCGAAGCCAATCTCATCGTTTAAGACGTCATCCAATGCCGTACCTGGAATTTCGAGCTTGTTTGGCGGCAAGTCAGGCGCTCCAAGTAGCAGTGCTAATCCTAGCGTAAAGCCTGGTTCACTTTTAGGCGGAGGTCTGAAACAGCCAGCTTTTGGTGGTAAATCAGTTGCAGGGGCTTCACTTTTTGGAAAGCCGATATCATCGTCTGTTCCTTCGATCGCGAGTCCGCTTAAGAGTACGCTTGGATCCTCAAATGTGACCAATGCTCAACAAGTGCAAGAGAGCAAATTGGGCGCGATCAGCAAACCGACAGGCCTTGCCGGTTTAAAAGCAGAGTTGGGTGCTTTGAAAAAAGAGTCGGGTAGTGCGCTACCGAAAGCAGACGTAGCTATCTCGTCCTCGAAAGCAGAGTCGTCGTTGGACGACGATATGCTTTTAGACAGCAAAGAAGATCTGGCCGAAGCACTTAAACTTCCTGATGCTGAGGCGCTTCTTCCGGGGGATGGGGCGGAACGCGCAGATAGCATCAGTAATTGGCTGCCATCAGAGACAGATTTTCGTTTGGATTCGAAAGTCGACGGCATTGCGTTAAGCGATCTTCCGACGGGACAAGGTATTACTTCGACTGCTTCTCAGCAGGCCGTGAGTGGTTTGAACAAGAGCATTTCTTCGGTTCTTGCGAAAGATGATGTTTTGGCTGACATTGATCTTGACGAAGATGCGGATTCTTCAATGGGTTTGCCTCACATTGATCTTGATCTTGATCAGTCAATTCTGCCGGTTGCAGCTCAAAAAGTTTCTCTCAGTACATCTGTGGCTGCTGAAGGCGCGCTTGAACTTGGCAACATTGATCTCGATGATGGGGATTCGATGGAGCAGCTCCCTGCGATTGACAAAGTGGATGCTGCTAATGACCAGGCCAGTGCAGAAGCTGTTGTTGGCGATGAGAGTGTTCAGGAGATCGATCTTGATATGGGAGCGATCGACTTGGACGATGAAGCCTCTTGCCTCCTCCCGCAAGGACTTGTGAATGATCTTGTGGAATCCAATGCAGATGCGCCAGAAGGACTTGCTGATTCTGATAGTTTGTGTGCCGAGTCCTCGCAAGCTGAATCTGCAGTGGCACGTCGTTCAACGCGCTTCGATGAATTGATGAAGCGTCAGGAAGAATTGGCCAAAGCCAGTGAAGAAATCGATAAAATCGATTATCAGGAGAATGCCAATCCAGATGGTCCCAGCGAAGCTTCGATGCTGATTGAACTTTCCATGCTTCGTGACGTAGAAAAGGCAGACACGAAGAAACGCAATATGACGAAATTTGCGATCATTGGCGTTGTGGCTCTCGTTTTTGCTGTGATTGTCATTTGCGTGACGATTTGGGCACAGCAGAAGCCTGAAGATAGTGACATGAGCAAGCTAAATGCAGGTTTTGGCACGGTTCAGGGAAGATCCGTTGGCAGTGATACCCTTGTGAATGACTCAGATGAAATAGGCGAAGTTGAGATTATCGGCGGTTCTGGGGCTGAAAAAGTTCGTCATCGCGGCGGCAGTGATTCTTCCGCTCGTAAAGCTGCGAATCAGGCGAATGCAGCAAATACCGTAGATGATGCGGCAAATTCTGAAGAATCGGCTGTTGCAGCAGCGCCAACCGTGCCTGTTATTCGAGCGGATGGCAGAAAATCTGCTGATCTTGGTAGAGCTGTTGAAGATAATTCAGCTTTAGAAGCTGTTGCTGGATCTAAATACCAGGGAATGAACAAAGCGTCTGCGGCAGATGCACCGGATAGAATGGTTGCTGGATGGAAAAAAGTCCAACCTACGATCGTTGCTTGTCAAAAACGCCTCAAAAAGACGGGTAGTTTACAGGTCGATAAGTTCTATGTAACCCTTAAAATTAAGGCTGACGGTGCTGTCGATAGTTTTACGGTAACCCCAACAGAAAGCACGGGCGAGCTTGTCAAATGTCTTGAGTCCAAAAAAGATATGTGGAATTTTGGTCCTGGAGAGGCGACAGTCGATCAAAAGGTATTCATTAACTAAATTATCGAAGTTGGTCTGCTGATTGCATGCATCATTGAGTGCGTTTTCTGCTCTTGGCAGACAGGTCGAAATTCTGCTTATCGATTCTATAGGAGGTTCTGGTATGAAGAACAATATGCGTCAAATCCTTTCTCGTTCTCTGTTCGCCCTTGGTGCCGCTGTCTGTTTTGTAGGTGCTGCGATTTCTGGTGTGACCATGGCTCCGATGGAGGCTCAGGCTCAGGATACAGACAAAATTACGATGGATTTTGTCGGTTTTGGCGTTAATCCTGATTTTTATGCAATCGTTCAAGGTAGCCAGCTCGCTGGCAAATCGCTTGTCATCTATAAGGTCGGTGGCCAAGGTCCTGTTTTGGTCTACCCGTTGAAAGGCGTATCGCTTGACAAAGCACTTGCTTCTAAAGAAGTTGCGCCCTATGGCATTCGTGGTGGCCATCACGAAGGTATGGTTTCTCCTGTTGGTTGGCAGTTAGGCGGAATGGTAATCGGTGAGAATCTTCAGCTGACGCTTTCTGCTGGTGGACAGAGCATGACGTTAGGTTATGCGGCGTTGTTTACGAGTCCTTCAAAGAAAAAAGTTGCAGCTGTAAGCATTAAGAGTGCTTATTGGACGCCTGACAGCAAAAAACTGGTCATTATTTTGAATCAGAAACTGGATGGTGATTGGTCTATGGATTCGGATATGGTTGCAGCATATACGCTCGGTTAATCATCTTCTTTTTTAGCGGCAGTACTTCATGAGGATGGAGTGCTGCCGTTTTTTTGTTTTTGAGATGATCATTCAGGCCAAACAATGTGTTTGAAGCGCTGCGGCGAAGAGGGGGTAGCGGCGTATCATCAGCGCGTTCAGTGCATTCGAACGGTCGGAAAGGGTCGCATTTATTGTTTTCTTGGATGCTAAAAGCAACCTTGTTTGCTCATGCGTTGATGATAGCCGCTCAGGGGGAGACTTCCCCCTTTGATAAAATGGGGCACAGGACCCGATCTTGAAGCATTTAGGTGAAATAGACGCAATAATTCTTTGGTTTAAAACACTGAAATAAGTGCAACTGTGCCTCTGACGTGGTAATAACGAAAGATTGGGCCGGGGGATTTTAGGGAGTTTTTTTTCATGAAGAAGTCTGAGAAAGCTCATGTCGCAGTCGTCGGTGCAACGGGTGCCGTAGGTCGCGAGATGATACATTGCCTTGATGCGCTGAAATTTCCGGTTGGCGAACTTGATTTGGTTGCTTCAAGTCGTTCGGCCGGTAAATTGATCGACACGCCGTGGGGGGCAAAAACTGTTCAGGATGCCGCATTGTACAGCTTTGAGGGCGTAGACATTGCTTTGTTCAGTGCAGGAAAATCAGTGTCTCTTGCGTTGGCACCAAAAGCCGTAGAGGCAGGGGCGCTCGTCATCGATAATACTTCGGCTTATCGCATGGATGCCGACAAAGCGTTGGTCGTTCCCGAAGTCAACGGAGAGCTGATCGATTTGAGTCCGCGGATCATCGCCAATCCAAACTGTTCAACCATTCAGATGGTGTTGGCGCTGGCTGCTTTGGATAGGGCCGTAGGCATTCGTTCTGTCCGCGTGGCGACTTATCAGTCATGTAGTGGTGCAGGACAAAAAGGCATGGATGCGTTGTTGAATGAAACGCGTCAGACACTCGACGGCAAACGTCCAGAAAAATCAGCAGTTCATGCTCGTACAATCGCTTTTGATGTTGTTCCTCAGATTGGACCGCTTACAGAAGATGGTTTCACTGAAGAAGAACACAAAATGATGAATGAGACAAAAAAAATACTAGGCAGACCCGATCTTCCTGTGAGCGCAACGTGTGTGCGCGTTCCCGTGATGAGAAGCCATAGTGAAGTCGTTCATGTCTCAACGCAAAAAGATATTTCTGTCGCAGAGGCGCAAACAATATTGAATCAAATGGATGGCCTTTGCGTCACGGATATCGCAGATCCGTCAGCTTATCCCACCAGTGTACAGGCGGAAGGCTTGTTTCAGACGCTCGTCGGTCGAATTCGAAAAGATCCGGTCGAGCAAGGTCTAATCTTTTGGGTTGTGAGCGATAACCTGTTAAAAGGTGCTGCGCTAAACGCTGTGCAGATTGCCTGCGCGGCTTGGAACCATGCAAGGATGGATTAATGAAGTTTATGTTCTCCAGAATGGGCGCTATGGCCGCCCTTATTCTCGGGCTTGGGCTCCCCACAGCTGCTCAGGCTAATACAAGCGAGTCTGATTGGTCGCTCACGAGTTCGTTGAATACTTCAGCTTATGATGCTGACAAAACGCTCGTTTTTAACGTCAGACGATGTGAAGATCTCTTCGATATCTCCACGGGAGAAGTGAGTTTTGTCTATACGCTCGATAAGACGAACAAGCTCTCTTCATCAGCTAAATTTTCTGTGAAATTCGCAAATGGATCTCAAGCTTGTTCAAATAAAAAATTAGAGCGCGATTCGTCTGAAGAATGCGAAAATATTGTAAATAATCAGCCCTTGAGCGCTTCTACAGGCCCGATTACGGTAAAACTAAAGGCCTCTAAGCTCAGTTCCGCGACTTCGGCTGATATGTGCGAGAACTTGGCTGAGACATCCTACATCTATCTGATCGTCAATGATTCGTCGGCTCTCTCCGAGAATATTTATAATGTGACGTATGTCCTCGATTTCCGTACAAAACGTCCGGCTGCTCCGAGCTCACTTTCGGCCGAACCTGGCGGAAGCTCTATCGAACTTTCTTGGGATGCTGTGGATAGCGCTGCTTCGTATAATATCTATTATACTTCCGATACCTCTGTTGCGATGGCTCAAGGTCAGGCGCCAGAAGATGTCAATGCTGATACCATGAGCATCTCTAAAACAAGTGCGACCCTCAAAGACCATATTGACGAAGAAACTGACTACAAAATCGGTATTACAGCTGTCGATTCTGTGGGCAACGAAAGTCTTATGGGGCCTGTCGTTGACGTCACGACACTCTCAAGTAACGATTTCTGGGAAACGTATCGGGCTGAGAATGCAGACGTTGATGGTGGTTTCTGCTTCATTGCAACCGCTGCTTGGGGATCAACACAAGAACCCCACGTCGCGCTCCTGCGCAAGTTCCGCGACAATATCCTCCTTACGAATGCCCCTGGCCGCGCATTCGTCGATACCTATTATCGCTTAAGTCCGCCACTCGCGCACTTCATCGGACAACACCCGACGGCCCGCGCCATTACGCGTACGCTCCTCTGGCCTGTCTATGGCATGGCTTATCTTGCGCTTAACGCTCCAGTTGTCCTCGCGGGCATCTTCCTCCTCTTCTGCTTCGGCATCGCCATGCTCATTCGCAGAAAAAGACAAAAAAAAATAGCGTTGGCCTCTAAATCTACCGCCGCCGCTGTACTGCTCGCTTCTGCACTCTGTGTGACTGCCCCCTCCGATGCCTTCGCGCTCGATTCGGACGACGAATCGCCCGTCAATATGATGGTCGAATTAAAAGCTGGTCCCTATACGCCTGATAAACTCGGAAGCGCTTTTAAAAAACACTTCTCCGATAATTCTGGCTTCCTCCTCGAAGGCGAATACGATTGGCAGTTTTGGCGCGGCGTCGGCTCACTGGGCTTGGGCTTTCATTTCGGCTACGGCAATATTACCGGTAAGGCGATCGATAACGACGGTAATACCACTGTCGATGAAACTTCCATTCATTGGCTCCCTTTCCGCCTCTCGCTCGTTTACCGCTTCGACTACCTTTGGCAGCGATTCAATGTCCCTCTTACGATTTATGTAAAAGGTGGCTTTGATTATTATATTTGGTTCGTCGAAAATGCTTCCGGTGATATCCCCTCGGCCGGTGGCAAAAAAGGTTACGGTGGCACTTTTGGCTTCCATGCCGTTGCAGGACTCGCTTTTGTCCTCGACTGGATCTCTCCAAGTATGGCTAAGGCTTTTGATGTCGAATGGGGCGTTAATAACTCATACCTCTTTGCCGAATATATGTATGCCAATATTAACAATTTCTATGCAGGCGGTGCTTTCGACCTTACCGAAAATGCAACGTTCCAAATAGGTCTTGGTTTGGAATTTTAATCCATATCTTCATTTCATAATCCTATAAGGCTGCTCTTCGGGGCGGCCTTTTTTTTGACGCGGCTTTTCGCGTTTCCGCTCAATACGCCGCGTTTGGCGCCGCTTCTCCGGCCCTGCGGGCCGTCCATACGCGTCGCTTTCTCGATGCGTGGGCCATGCTCAATCGTGCTTCTTTGTTACGTATCTATACGTGTCTAGACTAACTTTATGCACACCTGTACGCGCACGTGTTTGACTACAGTTACTTGTCTTGCAAGCGTGTAACGCTTTTTGCCTTCTATTGATTGTATTTGTGTCAAAATTCATATACTGTAACTGCCATTGCAGCTTGCTGCATAGGCTTGCACTCGATTCGTTTCAATGCACTTCGTGATAAATTTGTGCACTTGATTCAAATAAAGGAGTTTTACTATGAAGAAAATCTTATCATTCATTGGCATTGCCGCAGGCGTTGCTGTTGCGCTTATCGTTTCTGGCTGTTCAAAAAATAACGTTAAGTCTTCAAATGTCGAAGAGACAGACCATGTCACGAAGGATAACGCTTCGCCCTCTGACAATACAGATGGCGCTATTCTTAAAGAAAACTTGCCTGAAAACGATGATTATCCCGTGGCAATCTACGGCATGCCGCCTGAGTTGAACGATCAGCCTGTACAAGACAACCAAGAGGCTGATATTCTTAAAGAGAATCCCGTGGATGCTGATCAGCATATTATGGCTCTCTATGGTATGCCGCCTGAGTTGAACGATCAGCCCGTGGGGGACGATTCTCAGGATTGAATAGATCAGCTTCAAAAACTGCCTGACCGACCCGTGTATAAAGCGTTGTATGGGGTTGAGCCAGCTAGATTTGAGAAGTGATATTCATTAACAAAAAAGGCTGTCTGGTAGACAGCCTTTTTTGTTATTAATCGTTATGATTTATGAATACGTGGAGGTAATTGATACTTTTTGTAAATATTAATTACAAAAACTTGAAACATAAGTTGCTGCGCTGTCTTTGCATACATGTTTTCCACCTTTTTTGAGTGCTTTTTGGTAGAATTCGCAGGCTTTTTCAGTGTTTTTTTGTATTTTTGCTTTGACAGCCAGAGAACAAAGATCATCCGTACTCATGCCTTGATTGGCAACAGGTTGAGCTGGCTCCGGTTTGGGTTGAGGTTGTTTAACCTGTTTTGGAATCGTTTTGTCTTGGCAATCGTTGTGAATTTGCTCGGTAGCCTTCCCGTTGCATGCATTTGTACCGCCCAGTTCAACAGCTTTTTTGCTGTATTCGTAGGTTTTTTCGTAGTCTTTGTTCATTTTTGCTTTGACGACGAGCGAACAGATATCGTCAAGGCTTAAACCGCTGCTTGATGGAACTGCATGCGGTGTGTCTGATGATTGGCCGGATTCCTTGGTTGATTGGGGGGGATAGTTTTTATTACAATAATCATCGATATAAAACACAGCCTTACCATGGCACGCTTTATCGCCACTTTTTAGATAAGCGACCTGTCCGTACTCACATGCTTGGGCATAGTCTTTACGGATTTTTGCTTTGACAGCCATGGTACACGCATCTTCTTCAGCCATTTCGCTGTAATGATTTGGATCGATCGTAATTTTGAATGGGCCTTGAGGAATTGGGCGATTATGCGCAGGTACTTTGGATCTTCCTTTGGAATTATTATCCGATTCATATTCATATTCGAACGTGTGCTCAGGTTTAGGGGCTTTGCGGCAATAGAGCGATGTCCAATGGACGGCAGAGCCACCGCAAGCGGATTCGCCTTCGAGATCAATCGCTTTTTGTGCAAAATCACACGTCAAAGCGCTGTTGTTGCTGTCCTTAGCTTGTTTGGCTTTGAGACAAAGCGTAGAAGCATCGTCTTGCGCGGAGACCGAGGTGGGAAGCATGACTGTTGAAATGGCGAGATAGATCGAACAAATGAAAGGGGAAAGGCGCATATTATTTCTTCCTCGACGAATGACTAAAACTAAAAAGACGCGTCATGTACGACATAGATTATTATAGCAGGTATTACAGCAATGACAATTTACTAAATAGATCGAACTTAACCTAATGCGAGACGTTTGTGCTCGCCGCAGGCGAGAAGGGGTAGCGGCGTATTTCGTAGAAATAGCCGCTCAGGGGAAGGCCTTCCCCCATTTAAAACAATATATTTTGAGATAAATCGTGTTTGCCCTGCATGCGCTATGCTTTTAAAAGTGTATTTAACAAAGATTTAAGTTTGAAGAGCGTATTTACTGTTTGTGGACAGGTGGATCGCTTTGTTGTTAGAACTTTGGAATCTATATAGAAAAATAGTTGCGTAAATAATAGTTTATAGTATTGTATAAAAAAGCATTTAAGATGCTTTTTTTGAAATAATCAGGAGAGTGGATATGAAGATGATTAAGAAATTCATTAGTATTATTGCAGGTGCGATAACGTCTCTCTATGCAGCAGGCTGTGACAGAATTGGATCGAGTGGTAATATGTATGGTCCGCCACCAGCAGAGCCTACGCCAATTAGTGATCCAGCTGAAGAAACTGGTAAGACGGATGAAGGCTCCAAGAGTGGTCCTTTTTATGACCAGTATAAGGATCAAGTTCCCAAAGATATTGATCAAGAGCCCTTAGATATATATGGTCCGCCTCCGTTTGAAAGGGAGGATGCAATTGAGAATGATTCAAACAAGACGCCAGAGGCAGAGATGGAAAAGCCTTCGGTTGATGGTGTTTTGCCGGATGCAGATGTCCCGGCGTCAGAAGATCTAAAGCCAACGCCGGAAGAAGCAAAGCCAGCACCGAAGGATTCAAAGAAAAAAAGAACGACTAAGTCTAAGTCTGGTTCTATAACAAATAAAGAACTTGAAGAAATGAAAAAGATGCAAAATCGAATGCCCGTTCCTAAGGCTGTGTACGGGCCGCCATCTTCATTTCGATAGTCGTTTAAATCCATTGAATAAATGATTGTATCAAAAAATTAAATGATAAATTACCGCAAGGCGCATTAATCATGCGCCTTTTTTGGGGATATTATTAATCTTATCCTCGGATGTGGTCTTGTAATCGATGTGATATCCGTAAACAAAGCCCTAGAAAAACTTTAGCCTCAAACATGCTTGAGTCATTGAATCGGGCGATCCGGAGGCTTTTTTTACAATCGGAGTTTTCTCGAATACTCAGGCCTGTTTGAGGCTGTTTCGTTATATGCTGAGCACTATGTGATGTTTTGGAGGGGCGGTCTTTTGAAGCAGCTTCTAGGCGGCGCCATAAACACTATCGAGACTTACCCCTCATAGTTATAAACTAGAGATTGATATTATAAAATAGCAAGTGAGCAATCGAGCGAGCAGCTGACTGAAGAAGTCGTGTCAGCAGGGTCGCATTCTTCTCCGAAGGCGTCCTGGACGATACCGTCACCACAATAAGGGGCTCGCTGTTGGCATCCTGGCATACATCCTCCGTAGGAACCGTCATTTTTACCATCGTCACAGGCTTCATTAGCAGATGATACGATGCCATCACCACAGAAGGGGGGAAGATACGCACATCCAAGGCCGCAGTGACCATATCCGCCGTCGTTGATGCCATCGTCACAAATTTCGCCTAAGAAGCTCTGAACGATACCATCGCCGCAAGTTGGACGTTTGCAACTTGTTGTGCAGCTATCTTCGTTAGAATCGTTGGCGTCATCACACTCTTCTCCGGCAGCACTATCTACGATGCCGTCGCCACAGCCTGAAATGCGGCAGGTGTTCAGGCAGCCATCACGATAATCGGGGGAGGATTTATCCGTAATAGCGTAATCACACTGTTCATGTTCGTCGAGTTTGCCGTTTCCGCACGTATCGGGATTAAGTTTGCATGTTTTGGCAGAACACCAATCAGAGCCATTTTCACCTTCGTCGCATTGTTCGCCAGATTCTATTTTGCCATTACCGCAGTAAGGAGAAAGTTTACAGTCAGCGGAACAGCCTTTTTCGTGTTGAAGTGCAACATTCGTGTTAATTCCGACGTAGTCACATTCTTCGCCGCCGCGAACGATACCATCGCCACAAGGTGTTGAGCATGCTGCTGTACCAGTATTAACAAATCCCGAAAGTGTAAGGCTGAAGTTTGAACCAGAAGGACTTCTTTCGGCTTGGAAGAGGTGAATGGGGTAGATACCACCTTCATAAACATCAAACTCAGGGTCATAATTAATGATGATATCCTGACCATTTTGATCTTTGCCTGATACGAATTTTTCGGCTTTGAGCGTATTATTAGCTGTCCCGATTCCGCCGTGCATACCGCCGAGATCAACAAAAAGGTGATTATTAATAAATACCCAAACGTCATCATCCCCCGTAAAGGTTAATTTTTCGCCACCTTTATACTGGAAATAAGTTTTAATTTCAGACGTAAAACCGAAGTTATTTCCAGATTGTTTTGGGGTATTTCCGAATCCAGCATTGCTCAAAGGCGAGAACATACCGTTGGTTAATTTTGTTGTTCCATCAACACAAGTGTTAACGGCGCCATTAGAGTTGGGTTTATCACTTGTAAAGTAATAGGTGCCTGTTTTGGGATCCGTGATCCACAAATTGAGTTTGTGCTGATACGTTTTATTGTACATGGGGACATCACGATACCACATATTAAATGAAGCATTACATGTGACTTGTCTATAACCGTACCCGCCTACGCACTGTTTTTTTCCAGTTGTTTTGAGAACGGGTTTTTCTTCAGCACTGAGATCAAGTTCAACGAGTTCGCCTTTGTCACCGGCTTTCCAGCCACTGCCCGTGTAGCTGGCGAGTCCTAGTCCGAGGTTGCTGTTAAAATCAGGATGTCCGTAATTAGGATAAAAGCCTGGGTGGCATGTTTTACCGTCTTCGGAGAAACGTGCGCATTCTGGATCGTCGGCGATAACGGCATCGACAAAGTCTTTGGTGCCTAGCCCATTTGTTCCATCAGCAGTTCCGGATTCATCTCGGCCTTTGAAGTCTCGGTAAGTGATGGGGAGCGAGATAACAGGGGGAAGTTCTGCTGCTTTGAAATCGGTACACGTAAAACCTGGTTCGATTTTGCAATCAGCGGAGCAACCGTCGCCAGAGATAAGATTTCCATCATCGCACTCTTCTGCAATGGACGGGGCGAGCATCCACATGGTAACGCCGTCGCCGCATATAGGTTTGCAAATGCCATTGTTGCATTCGATACCTGTTTCGCGTTTACAGGATGGAGAACAACCGTCGGTAGGTGTTGTGTTACCGTCGTCACACTCTTCACCCGCATCCAGTATTCCGTCGCCGCAAACGCCTTGGCTACAATTTTGGCCATTGGAATCGCAGTGCCAGCCTTTTATGATTGTACATTCGTTGCTGCAGCCTTGTGTGCCGTCGTTGTTAGGGGTTCCAAGGTCGCATGATTCGTAAGAGACATAACCAGGTGTTGGTTGTATCGAAGCGTCACCACAATCTGTTTTTTGACAGCTTCCGCCATTCACTTGACATTCATAATAGGGTTCGATTGTGCAATTAGCTGAACAGCCGTCATCACTGTCTGTATTTCCATCATCACACTCTTCGCCTTTTTGAATCTTGCCGTCACCGCATGTGCCTGCAATGCAGGGTTGATTTGCTGCAGGACAGCTGAAACCTTTTTCGATTTTGCATCGGTATGAGCATCCATCGCCGTCGAGTGTATTTCCGTCATCACATTCTTCACCGAGTGCCTTTATACCGTCACCACAGGCGCGTGCCATACAGGGTTTCCCGGGGGTTATGCAGATCCAACCTGGTTCTATGCCGCCCTTTGAAGAGCACCCATCGCCGTCGAGTGTGTTTCCATCGTCACAATCTTCACCGGCATCTGTGTCCAAAATACCGTTTCCGATTGTAGACTTGCAGACAGACAGCCCATCTTCATTTTGTTCGCATAAAAAACCAGATTCGATGAGGCAGGCTGCGCTGCAGCCGTCGCCGGAAATGCGGTTGCCGTCATCGCAAGCTTCATTTTCATTAAGTATGGCGTTTCCACATGGGATGGGTTTGCATTCTGTTTTACCATTGGTTTGAATACAGGAAAAACCAGCTTCATAGAGGCAGGTACTTGAGCACCCATCGCCATCGATTAAATTTCCGTCGTCACATTGTTCATCATGAGAAATTGAACCATCACCGCAGTAATTGACGCGCTTGCAAGCGGTGGAACAGCCGTTATACAGCGTTGATGTATCGCCACCGTCATCGCATTCTTCCCCGTTAAGCTTGTCGATTTCATCCCATAAGCCATCACCACAGTAATGGGCTGGCTTGCAGTTTTGGCCGCAAAAACCATCGCTTGGAGCGTAGTCGACGTTATACTCACCGTCGTCGCAAACTTCTCCGTTTTCTTCCTGAAGCTCACCATCCCCGCATTCTATGCGTGCACAAGCTTCTCCTTCGATTGGACAACGATAGTCGTCTTCAATCTGGCAGTTTTGGGAGCATCCGTCTTCGGAATCCGTGTTGTGGTCATCACATTCTTCGCCTGATTCAAGGATACCATTTCCGCATTCAGGTAATTTTTGACAAGCTTTACCCGGCTCAGAGCACTCGAAACCAGCTTCAATTTCGCACTTGCTGGAACAGCCATCGCCATTTTTAGTGTTGCCGTCGTCACATGCTTCGTCATTGTCAAGTTGAGCATTACCACAGGTATTCGTGGGGGGATCTGGAATATCGGTGTGATTGGGATCGTCGATATTATCTGGGGGAAGACCGGGGATTATCGTACAACTTCCGCCGAGGGGAGGACAATTGTAGTGAGGTTCTGTTCGACATACGGCAGAACAACCATCACCGTCTGTTGTGTTATGGTCGTCGCAAGTTTCATTCTGTTCAACGACGCCATTTCCACAAAACGCTGTTTCGTGTGAAGAACTTGAATCATCGCTACATGCTGATTGGCACAATGTTGCGGCCAAAAAAGCGCAGAGCCAATAATTTTTTTTCATGCTTGAACCTCGTTTAGTCATTGAAGTACTATTTCATTCGTTTAATGGTTCGTTATGGAATTAAAAAAATGAGAGGGTAGCGGCGTATTTGCGTGCAAATAGCCGCTCAGGGGGAGACTTCCCCCTCCGAAATCCAAATAAAAATTGTGTATATATTATATAAGTGTTATATGATAATACATTCCATGTCATCCGGAACAAAAAGACGACCGTGGTAATAGCGAGTGCCCTCGTTAATATATAAAACTTTTCGCATTAAAATATGGGAATCTTCGGTATGATAAAGCACGAGATTCTTAATATTCAAGCGTTGTGCGAGTTGACAGGCATCTCTAACCGTAGAGTGATTTTTTTCGTAGGGTTTATGAATATCGATTTCGGTATGAAGGCAGAACGCTTCGTGCAAAAGCCAGTCTGCATTTTCGATCATTGATTCGCATTCAGGCGGGCAAGGTTCATCGCCACAGCAAACAAGTTTACGGCCATTCTCAAGGCTGAAAATGAACCCGAATTGTTTGGCTTTCGTAGAATGAATGTCGAAAAAAGTGAGGGTATGATTAATAATTTTGCGTGATTCGCCATCTTTTATTGGTATTAATTGAATGCGTTGACCAATATTTCGAATTTGTTTCGTCGCAAGTAGTGCCTGACATAATTGTTCGATAAGCGAGATGAGCTCTGCGTGTGCATAGACGTTGAGGTTGCCGTCATAAGCATTTTTGTTCATGAGTTGAGATATGACGCGAATGACCCACACAATGCCCATGAGATGGTCGATGTGTTTATGCGTGACAAAAACATCGTGAATCGAAGCCAATTCGATATTGGCGTGTTTTAGTCGCGCAAGAATCTCTGAACCACCACCGCCGTCAACCAACAGATATTGATGGTTGTCTTCTAGGACAAAACATGTGTTGTAACAGTTTGTAACAAGGGCATTGCCCGTTCCAAGCATTGTTAGTTTCATAAGTACCCCACAAATAACACATCCGATCTGCCTTAAAAGGAAGGCATCGTTGGTAATTGTATCACAATTGAAATAATAAGGATACATTGGTTCTCAAAAAATGTGGTTTGGTCGACAAAAAATTTCTAAAGTGGTTAAAATACAGGTTGTTAGAAGAATTAAATAAATAAAATTTTATTGAAAGTTTCTAATGTTTAACGCATAATTCTCCATCGAGAGGGTAAAATAGGTCTTTTACACCCGAAGTGACATGATTTAGGCGAAAAATATGCGTAAAAGTGTCCCGTTTTGCAGACGTGCTGAAACGACTGTCTTGCAAAGCTGCGCTAATGATTTGATTGAAGGAGATGAATAATGCGATTGATGCACTTGGCAGATCTTCACATTGGAAAACGCGTGAATGGCTATTCCATGATTGATGATCAGAGGTATATCTTGGATCAAATTCTCAGTCTGGCAGAAGCCAATGGTGTGGATGGATTTTTAATTGCAGGTGATGTCTATGATACTCCAGTGCCTACGAATGAGGCTGTGTCGCTGTTTGATGATTTTTTGACGAAACTATTTTTATTAAAAAAGGTAGTGTTTATTATTTCTGGAAACCACGATTCTTCAGAAAAATTGGCTTTTGGCTCGAAAATATTCAATCGTAGTGGTGTGCATATTTCTCCGTGTTACTCTCCCGAAAACAAGGTGATTGCTCCTGTAACGCTTCATGATACTGAGGTGGACGTGGATGTTTGGATGATTCCATTTGTGCGTTCTGCTGATGTGAAACATGCGTGGCCCGAAGAGGCTGAAAGCATTTCCACATACACGGATGCGATGCGTGTGCTTGTCAGTCACCTAAATTTTGTTGAGGGGCACCGTAACATTGCACTCGTCCACCAGTTTATTACATCGGCTGAGCCGTGCGATTCTGAGGATTTGAGTGTCGGCACTCTAGATAATATTGATGCCGATGTGTTTGATCCGTTCGATTATGTTGCGCTTGGGCACTTGCATGGACCACAATATATTAAACGAGAAACTGTTCGCTATGCTGGGTCTCCGCTTAAGTATTCATTTTCTGAGGTGGATCATGAAAAATCAGTTACGATTGTGGATGTCGGTAAAGAAATAAAGATTCGTACCATTCCACTCATTCCAAAACGAGATTTGGTGCGCATTAAAGGGACTTTCGATGAACTGATTTCACATGAAATGCGCGATAAATATTTACAAAATGGTCATGAAGAGGATTATTTTGAAATTACATTGACTGATACGCAGCGCGTTGAAAACGCTGCGAGCGCTCTCCGCGAATATTATAAAAAGTGGATGTGCCTTAACTATGAAAGTCGTTTAGGCAATACTGAGGCGCTTTTTCATACTCCCGAAAAGAAAAAAACGCCGATCGAGTACATTCAATCACTTTGCAATGCGCAGTACGGTAGAAGTTTAAATGAAGATGAGACAAAAATAATAAATGAACTGTTTGAAACACTTAAGATAGATGATGCCTAGATTTTGCTTTTATCCTGAGGGGAATGTCTTCCCCTGAGCGGCTATTTGCAAGCAAATACGCCGCTACCCCTTCTGGTGTTTGCATTGAAAGTGATACTTTATAGTTATTAAATGTTGTATAAAATACAAATTAAGGAGAGCTTGTATGAAACCGCTTGTGCTTAAAATGTCAGCTTTTTGTTCTTATGCGGGTTGTACGTCGATTGATTTTACTAAATTTGGGGAACACGGTCTTTTTTTAATTGCCGGTGAAACAGGTGCAGGCAAAACAACGATCTTTGATGCGATCATTTATGCGTTGTTTGGTGAATGTAGTCGGCCGGCCAAAAGCCTTCGAGCGGTCAATGCTGACAGACGGACAGAAACTTATGTAGAGTTTTCGTTTTGTTATGCAGGACAAAAATATACGGTAAAACGTAATCCAGAATACGAGCGCCCGAGACTGAGAGGTGAGGGCGTGACAACGCAAGGGGCTTCTGTGCAACTGACACTCCCAGATGGAAAGCAGTTAACGCAAGAGAAAGTCGTTAAGAGCAAAATTATCGAAATTTTCGGAATCAATGGGACGCAGTTCTCTCAGATCATGATGCTTCAGCAGGGGCAGTTTCGTAAGCTCTTGGATTCTGATACCAAAACGCGTCGTGAAATCTTTAGAAGTATCTTTAGAACCGAAAAGTATGAGGCAATTCAAGACAAAATTGCAAAGATGCTAGCGAGTGAACAAACTGGCAATGATAAAGAAAAATCTAAGCAGGACGAGGCTTGTAAAAAAGTCGTACTTTCGAGTGATTCGCAATATCTGAACGCATGGATGCCCTTCCAAAAAGAATGTATTCATGCAGAAGAAGCGATGGATGTGCTTACAAATATCGTCAATGATGACAAAAATTTGCGCAACCAAGTAAACTCAGAGATAGAACGCATCGATAGTGCATTGGAAATGCTTGCTGCACAGATCAATACTGCAGAATCAATGCATCAAAAAGAATTACAACATGTTGCTCTGACAAAACAGCTCGATGATCAGAAGATTAACGTTCGCGCTCTTTTAAACAACCTGGAAACTCTAAAGCTTAAGCAGCCCGAAATCGACAATATTCTCGCTGAGATTGCTGTGCGTAAGGAGCAGCTCCCCAAATATGATCTGTTTGATCAAAAAAATGCATCAATTGATAAAATTGAGGGTAAGTATAAAGAAGAGACCGGACTTTGTTTAAAACTAGAGGAAGAACTCGAAGCTATTGCGAAGAAACTCGAAGACGTTCAGAGCGCGTTGGTTTCGCTTAGTGATATCGATGCCCGAAGGATCAAACTTCAACATGCCTTGGAGGATTCAAATCATAAAAAAGATAAGTTGAGTCAAATTGGTGGTGCTTATGAACATATAAAACAACTTGAAGAAAAGCTCTCTACGCTTAATCAAGAACTTAAAGATTACGATGCGCGTATCGAAAAAGAAAAACTTAACCTTCAAATACTCAATGATGAAGTCGAAACGCTTGCAGGCTGTGCATTAAGACTGCGTCAGTTGGAAGAACAACACAAAGATCTTACTCGCGAATTAGAAGATTTGACTGCTCTTATCGACCAGTTAAACAAACTGAAGGTTGTTATTCAAAAAATCGATGATTTTACTCATCAATGCGCCTTGGTTGAAAAAGATAAATGCGAAAAAGAACAGGCTCTGACTGCGTTAAAAGATGAAAAAGAAGCAAAATCTGGCGCGGAAGCGCTTACTGTCGATCTTTCTGCTAAAATAGAACAGTGTGAAAAGCGACAAAAAGAAGTTGAAAGATTGGAGCGCGCACTTGATGATGTTTATAAGAAAGAATGGATGCACAAAGATGCATGTGACGATTATTTGGATAAAAGCAAGTTGTATGAATCACTGAATCATCAATTTATCCAAATTGAAAAGCTTATCCGTGATGATAAAGCGGGGTTCCTCGCTCAAAGCCTTGAAGAAGGCAAACCTTGTCCCGTTTGCGGTTCGACACATCATCCGTTTCCTGCACAACGTGCGCAAAAAGTGCCTGATGAATTAGAATTTAGAGAATTAGAAATAAAACGAAAAGCAGCTCAAGTCGCACTTGATGAATCAGTGCAAAAGGCAGCATCAGCTAAGGCTGAATTCGAAGCTGCACGCAATCAGCTTCACGAGAATTTGTGCTCGCTTCTTCATTGTGAAGATTGTACCGATGTAAAAACTGCGTTGGATCATTTCGCAATAACGCTTAAAACTGAACATGAAGACTTTACGAAACGATATGAGGATGCAACAGCACAAAAAGAGCGTTTTGATGCGTTGAAAGCGCTCATCCATGAGGCTGAACTAGATTTATCTAAGCTCACCGAAGAACTATTAAATTATAAAAATGAGGTCAGTGGCAAACAGGCTGAGCGCGATACGATGCGTATCCAGATCACGGATGCGGCTCAAAAACTCGGTATTTCTTGTGAGGAAGATGGTTTGGACAAATCAATTCAAGCGCGTTGTGAACAAACCCAAATGGATCTGAAAGCTGTTGATGAAAAAATGACAGCTTGTAGCCACAAACTTGAGCGCGCAGAAATGTTGTCGCAGCAGTTGATCCCTCAAGCAAAGAAAACGCTTGATCAGTTGCAGAATAATAAAAATGACAAGGTCAGCGTATTTGTGTCTGAAGAATCGAAACGAAAAACGCTTTTGGATAGCCTGCTTCGTGAATCGAAAGCGTGTTTGGGACAGGATGTATCGTTCGAGTTGCTTGGTATCAGTCTAAAGAAGGCTTTAATGGCGTCAGAGGATGAAATCAAGTCTATTCAAGCAAATTTGGATAATGAAAATGAGCGCTTGACGTATAAAAATGGTCTCGAAAAATCAAAGGCAGAGCTTCTGATACAAACAAACGAAAAAACAGACACGCGACAAAAAGTGAGAGAAAGTGTGGCGAGTTTGAAGGCAACCCTTGAGAGTAGTCGCAAGGAAATCGATGCCCTGCGAAATGAGCTGGATTGCGATAGTTATGAAATCGCAAAACAAAAAATTGAATCGCTTCAACAAAAGTCGAATCAACTTCAACTTAATATTAAAAATGCAGAATTATCGTACCAAGAAGGTTTGACATTGTGCTCTAATTTTGAGGCTCAGATCAAACAGCTCGCTGATGAAATAGCCAAAACACCTGCTATAGATTTAGATCAACTTAAACTCCAGCAGAATGAACTTAAAAATCAGAAAGGTATAAAGAAAGATCATTACGATCAAGTTACAAGTCGCTATACGACAAATTGCGATAGCTTAGAAACGTTAAAAGCCGGTGCAGCAGCACTGAGCAAAAATAAGAAACGTTGGTTGGCACTGAATAGCCTGAACGATTTGTTCTCTGGGAAGCTTCCGGGGAATAAGATTAACCTCGAAACGTGGGTGCAAATGGCCTACTTCGATAGAGTGTTGGATTTCGCCAATATCCGTTTTTATAATATGACGAATCATCAGTATCTTCTAAAACGTCGTGAAGAGCCGAAGGGGGGCAACGGGCAAAGTGGTCTTGAGCTCAACGTCGTCGATATTTTTGCGAATGAAAAAGAACGATTAGCAAACACGCTTTCAGGGGGCGAGTCTTTCCTAGCGTCATTGGCGTTGGCACTGGGGTTGAGTGACGAGATTCAGCAGACAACCGGCGGTATCCAGCTCGATTCATTATTTGTTGACGAAGGTTTTGGCACGCTCGATCCTGAAACGCTCAGTCGCGCTATGAAAGCCTTGGTAGACCTGCAAGGGGGAAAACGTCTCGTCGGCATCATTTCTCACGTTGAAGGCCTTGATAAGAAGATTGGCAATCAGCTCAAAGTCGAAAAAGACGCGCTTCACGGCAGTATCGTGCGAACAATCATTGATGCTGAGGTAAAGCATTAATTTATATCATATTTGGCGTGCCTATCTGGCGATACGGCACGCGGTCGGCGCTATTCTCAAGCTTGTTGCTTGAGAATACGCGCCTTTATCTTGTATATTTTTATATATAGGATCACTGCTGTCCCACAACATATTTTCATTAACTGCAACGAAATGCACTCGTTACAGAATTTTATACTTTTCTTATTCTCATTCTGTCCTGCGGACGGCCCAAAGGGGCGTCGTATTGTGGACGCCCCTTTGGAATCCCCACGCTCTTTTATCGCGCGGCAGATCAATGTTGTATGCAGGTCATGGGGATAGATTAATTCGCTCATCGGCGGGCGCGAACTTGACTTCGTCTTCAACATGCGCGCCCGCTCGCCCGGTGCGCCCGCTGCTTGCCTCCGGCTTCGCGACGCGTGCGATTTAACAGTAATCTTAAGTCTTTTTCATGTTTAGAAGTAACTATATATCGATAATATAAAGCTACAGTAGAGTTATCCGAGTATTCTACAAAATTATTGTGGGACAGCAGTGATATAGGATATCGAATTTGTTGTTTGTGAAATTGTAATTAAATGATGTATAATTGTATGCAAAAAATATGTAAATAAACGTACAGCAGGCGTATTGCCGGTTTGACCGGCAAAGCCTGCGAGTGACGCCGTATTGGCGTAGCCAATAGGCGGAGCATCTGTCGTCGTATTGGCAAAGCCAATAGACGACAGCCTAAGGGAAGATCATTCAGATTTAGAGCATAAAAAACATGATCCTTAAGAAGCCGCCTTTGACGATTGAGGGGGCTTTGTGCTAACACAGCTCGCCCTTTGCTATTTGCGGTTTAGGGCAATTTTGATCTCGTTTTCGGAGTTTTAGGAAATATGTTGATCTCTCTCGCCTTTATTTTTGGTACTCAGGAACTTATCGTCATTGCCGTCATTGTTGTCGTTCTGTTTGGAGCAACAAAGATTCCTAAACTAGGATCTTCGATTGGAGAGGGGATTCGCAACTTCAAACGAGGCATGCGCGAGGTTGAAGCTGAAGATGAAGCTGCAAGCAAAGAAAAAGAACGAAAGGCGCTTGAAAATCAAAAAATTGCTACAGAAAATAAAGAAAATGCAGAAGATGCTTCTACAAAGGTCTGATTGCATTCTTTGGCATAGCTTGAGGATGCGCGAAAGATTGCGCGTCCTTTTTCGTTTTGTAAGCTTTGAACGAGGGCTTCAAAATGAGAATTATGCATTAAAATATAGGAGTTTAATATGCAATTTGGGGATGAACTCCCTGGCTTAACATGGATTAATGAAAACCTTATCGTTTATTGCGGCGTTAAGGTGAAATTAACCAAGATGTACGAGCAGTATTTGGAGGTTAAACGCCAGGCTCCGGGGGCTCTTTTGCTCTTTAGAATGGGCGACTTTTATGAAACTTTTTTTGATGATGCAAAAGTCGTAGCCCGAGCACTCGATTTGACACTTACGTCACGTAATAAATCCGAAGATGGCGAAGATGTACCCATGGCAGGCGTGCCACACAAAGCGATCAATGAGTATTTGTTTTCGCTTGTAGAACAGGGATTTCGCGTTGCCGTATGTGATCAACTTGAAGACCCCAGCACAGTACCTTCGAATCAGATCGTAAAACGCGGCATCACACAAATTGTGACACCTGGTACGCTGTGCGATGAACGCCCAGGGCATGATCGCAATGCACGTTTTTTGAGTGGCGTTTGTATGGGGCACGGCTCAAAAATTGCGCTCTCAAGCATTGATCTTTCGACGGGATATTGCACGATGACTGAGGTTTCGAGTACGCAAGAATTGGCTGCCGAACTTCAGCGGCTTAACGTGCGTGAACTCGTAACACACGATTCTAGAGGCGTGCTAGACAAGGCGTTTGTTGGTATTCCTGTCGAAGTGCGCCCCGTTGAACTCTTTTCACAGCAGGCGATTCTCAATCACTGGCAGTCTCAGGGGGCGGATGAAAAGTTCTTATCTAAAGAGAAGTTTTTGACGTTTCTCTCCTCGATCGAGCAAACAGGATTTGAAGATCCAGATGGCGTAGCGTCCTCTCTTTGCGGTGTTTTGATGTACCTCGTCGAATTGCATTATCCACTGACGAGCAATATCGAGCAGGTTTATCCCTATCGCGCAGAAGCTTTTATGCAAATTGATGGCGCGACGTTCCAAAATCTTGAGATTTACGCGACGCTTCGTGGGGGTGGGAAAAAAGGCTCCCTTCTCGGAGAACTTGACGAAACTGTGACGGGCGGTGGGGCGCGATTAATGCAAAATTGGTTGGCGTACCCACTTAAAGATGTGCGTCAAATCACGGCACGTCTGGATGCTGTAGATGATCTGTTCAATGACCTTGAGACGCGTGAGGCGTTGAGGAATTTGTTGCATGAAACTGGTGATCTCGAACGTTTGACGACAAAAATTGCAAACGATCGAATTATGCCTCGCGAATTACTGATGCTTAAAAATACGCTTCGAGCAATACCCAGCGTCGTAGAGCGATGTAAAAATGCACATGCCAAGTATTTTTGGCGTGCAGCGGAACAACTGAATCCGCTTGTGCGATTGGCAGACGAGATCGATTTGGCGTTGACGGATGATGCACCTAGCAACTTAAACGATACGCGCTTTTTTAAATGCGGTTACGATGAAACACTCGACAATTATGTTGAGCTCGATGAACACGGTGCTCAGTGGCTTTTGGATTATGAAGCCAAACAGCGAATTGAAACGGGGATAACGTCGCTTAAAGTAAAGTATCATCGCGTATTTGGCTATTTTATCGAAGTACCAAAAGCGAAGCTTTCGGGTGTACCGGATTCGTACGTGCGCTCACAGACGCTAGCAAATGCGGATCGATTTTATACGCCTGAACTTAAGGAGTATGAGGAGAATATCCTTAACGCAAAAGCGAAGCGCGGTGAACGCGAATTACAGCTCTATGCCGACCTTAAGTTATTTGCGGCACATCATATTCCTATGTTGATGCGCAACGCTCGTATTCTGGCACATATTGATGTCTTGGCTTCACTTGCTCATACAGCGCATCATCGAAGTTACACGCGCCCAGAAATCGATGAATCTCGTGCTTTTTCGTTGAAAAATGCGCGTCACCCTGTTGTTGAACGCTTTTTGCCAAAAGGCGAGAGATTCGTTCCCAACGACATTCAGCTCAACGAAAATGGTCGGTTTATGATTATTACAGGGCCAAATATGGCTGGTAAATCAACGATCATTCGTCAGGCTGCAATTATTACCTTGATGGCGCAAATGGGGTCTTTTGTTCCGGCCGAGGCGGCGCATATCGGTTTGGTGGACAGAATCTTTTCGCGTGTTGGGGCAAGCGATAATCTTGCGCTCGGGCAATCGACTTTTATGGTCGAAATGACAGAAACCGCGAATATCCTTAAAAATGCGACGCCTCGTAGTTTAGTAATCCTTGACGAAATTGGCCGCGGTACATCAACCTATGATGGTCTATCCCTCGCTTGGGCTATTACCGAATTTCTTCATACTAAAGTCGGCGCTCGCTCTTTGTTTGCGACGCATTATCACGAACTCACTGAGCTTGAAAATGTCCTCTCTGGGATACAAAATACGTCTATTGCTGTGAAAGAGTATGGCAAAGAGATCGTCTTTTTGCGTAAACTGATCTTGGGAGCGGCAAATCGCAGTTACGGTATTGAGGTCGCTCGCATCGCAGGCATTCCTGGTGAAGTCATTGACCGTGCAGAATCTATCCTGAAGCTTCTCGAAAAAAATGCCCATGCGGAGCTCGTACGAAATGAAGCTGGCAAAGATGGCTTGGTCGAAAGCAAACAGGTTACAGCGCCTGTCGTTAAACATCCCATCACGCAACGTTCTCTTTTTGCCTCCACCGAACCAGTCCCCGAAACAACTTCGGTGCTTGATCAGGATACGCAAAATTTCTTAGATGCTTTTAAATCGTTATCTTTGGACACTACATCGCCTATACAGGCTTTAAATTGGTTGTATAAATGGCAAAAGAAACTTCATCTATAATTTCTAAAATTTGTAATTTTTTGACCGGAAAACCTCAGGATCCTGCGAGACGTCGTGTACGCGGCAAAATGTTTTCATCGGTCGGTGGTGGTCCACTTGAGCGCGCAGTTCGCTCGCTGAACGCTTTGGGCACGCGTGCGACGACAGGCGAAATGTGGTCTCCAGAGTCTTGGCGAGCGCATTTCCGAGGTTCGAACGCCGAAAGAATGGCGACGCGCCTGGCGTCGTTGATCGCTTATCCGGCTAAAGTTGTGTTGGATGGGATTAAGGCAACAACACTAGAATCTCACGGAAAACCTTATCAAGTACCGGTTATGGTCGTGACGACTAATCCGTTTGTTGTGCCGTTTGTTACGGCGCTTACTCGCCCATTACATCGTTGTGCAGTCGTTGCACTCATGTATGACATGTATCCCGATGCACTCGAAGCTGCAGGCATGGAGCCTAATTTGCTTACTAAGGCGCTTGAGTTGATTAATCGTTGGACGATCCGTCACGTAGATGCCGTCGTTTATATGGGCGATGTCATGAAGGCTTCTGCTGAAAAAAGATACGGGACGCATCCCAATACTTGGATCATAGTCAATGGCGCTGATCCCTCTGAATTTGGTCAGACGGACGATACGTTGCCTGAGCCGCTTCGGGCATGGATGCAAGATAGGGTCATATTTTCTTATGTTGGAAATATGGGCGTGATGCACGATGTTGAAACCGTTCAAAAGGCTATTCCGTGCTACCTTGATTCACTCAGCGAAGAAGAAAAGAAGCACGTTGGTTTTATTTTCGCTTCAACAGGTCAGGGAACTGCACGACTTCAGTCTGCTTGGGGAGATCAGTACAGCGAGTCGATAAAATTTATTGGTCCTCAGCCAGATCGCGAATGGGCCGAACTGCTTACGAAGACGGATGTTGCCTTGGCTACGTTGACTGACCGAGCTTGGGCGACGAGTGCACCGAGCAAAGCATTCAGTGCAGTTGCTGCAGGATGTGCGCTTCTAGCGGTCTGTCCGCAGTATTCAGATCTTGCAGAGCTCATCGAAGGCGATGCCCCCTTGGGCAAACGCGTTTCTCCTGGCTCAGTCGATGCGCTCGTCGATGCGATTCGTTCGCTTGCGGATCGGGCTGAACTCGACAAACTTCAGCCGAATATACAAAATGCAGCAGCATTATATCATGTCGATCATATTGCGGCTCAGTGGAAAGCTTGTCTCGAAGAGGCAGCTCAAAATGCTCCCGAAACTTGGGCAGCTCTTGGCTACCGCACGACGAAGCGTCTCGTTGATCTCGCTGTTTCTGGACTTGGGCTTCTGGCTGTCTCACCGGTATTGCTTGCGACTGCATTGGGCGTTTGTTTCGATCTTGGGTTGCCGGTCACTTTCCGTCAACAGCGCCCCGGTTTAGATTGTGAATCCTTCGAACTGATTAAATTCCGCTCGATGAAAGCTACAGAAGGGGAGATCGATGCTGCGCAAGACGGTGATCGCCTGACGCGTTTCGGTAAGATGATTCGAGCCCTGTCCCTCGATGAGCTCCCGACGCTTCTCAACGTCTTTAAAGGGGATATGAGTCTCGTAGGGCCGCGTCCACTTCTCATGCAGTACCTCGACCGCTATACGGATGCTCAAAAAAGACGCCAATGGGTCGTGCCCGGTGTGACGGGGTGGGCTCAGGTCAATGGGCGCAATTCAATTTCTTGGAACGAAAAGTTTGCGCTCGACACTTATTATGTCGATCATGCAAGCTTGTTTATGGATCTCAAAATCCTTCTTTTGACTGCTAAAACAGTGCTTTGCCGAAGTGGTATTCATCATGCAGATTCTGCGACGATGCCAGAATTTATGGGAACACAAACTCCTGAAAATACGAACGCATAGTGTTTTCATAAAATTTCAATTTGTTGGATGATTCCGCTGACGATGCCTTGAGCATACGTCAGCGGCCAACGGCTATCGTTTCACGATACGCCGTTGGGGCGCGTTGGCTATGGGCAATGCCCATACGCCCGCGCCATAATAGTGTGACGTGCTACAAACGAGCTTTCTACTTGAAAATGGTGTTTTTTGAATCTATTTTAAAATATAATAAAATGCGACCCGTATTTGACAACGGCAAATAGGGGCGCAGCGAGACGCGTATCCTCACAACGTGAGGATAGCGGCCGCAATTAAAATATAAAATATACATATAAATATTTATATATATAGGAAGATTATGAATGAAATAACGCGTCGTCTTAAACTCGAACGCGGTACGATTTATAAAAATGCTAAGTATCGCGTAGGACTTCTCAAACCGAGCAATTATTTTTTGAGCATGAGTTCGCTTGGAATGCAGGTGATTTACAAGCTTTTTAATGATTGTGAAGACTTTTGTGCGCAACGGGCTTTTTTGCCAGACGATGTTGAAAATGCACGCAATATTCTGTGTTATGAGAGCCAGACACCGATTCAAAACTGTGATATTATTGCAATTTCGATTGCCTATGAACTCGAAATTCCTGATTTGATTCGATGCTTCAAGTTAATGGGGCTGAGTCCGTTTGCGCGTGAACGTGATATCAATGCGCCGCTCGTGCTGATCGGTGGCCCTCTGAGCTTTTCAAATATGGATACTCTCAAGGACGTTGCAGATTGTATGATCTTGGGGGAAGGTGAGGGCCTGATTGAAAAATTCTGCGATGTATATCGAAAATTTCCGCATAAAAAGTTGTTTTTAGATGCGGCTCCCTCAGAAATTCCAGAGGTTTGGACGCCAGAAACGAGCGATAAAATTCCTCCATGCCGCTTTGTTGATAAATCATGTTTGCCTGCGGTCAGCCAGATCCTTACGCCAGAAACAGAATTTGGCGATATGTTTCTCATAGAATCCGAGCGTGGTTGTCACAGACGATGCAAATTTTGCGTCATGCGCCGCGAAGAAACTGCGGGTATGCGCCTCGTTCCTGCAGATACGGTATGTGCTATGACGCCCAAAGACGTTCGTAAAGTGGGGTTGGTTGGTGCTGCAGTTTCGGATCATCCTGAGCTTCTTCCCATGGTTGAGCGGCTGGTCGCAGAAGGGCACCTCGTTTCACTCGCTAGTCTCCGAACGGATCGCATTACAGAACCACTCATTGATCTCCTCGCACAATCTGGGCTTAAAACGTTGACGATTGCTGCAGATGGCCCAACTGAAGCGCTTCGAACAATGCTCACAAAAGACGTCACGGAGGAACAATTGCTTCGTGCAGGACGCATTGCACGCGATCGTAATATGAGTGTTAAAATGTACGTCATGATTGGACTTCCGGGCGAAACTGACGAGGATATGGACGAATTTGCGCGTTTTGTGACGGAGGGATTCGGCGGTTTAAAATTAAGTCTGGGCGTGAGTCCTTTCGTATCTAAAAGACATACACCGCTCGATAATTTGCCTTTCGCGGGCATACGTCTCGTTGAAAATCGTATTAAAAGATTGCAGCAAAAACTGCGAGGCAAAGCTGAGATTCGATCTGTCTCGGCGAAATGGGCTTTTATTGAACATGCTTTTGCGCAGGGAGGGCCTGAAATGGCGGCGATTGCTGTTGAAGCTGTTGGACAAGGGGGGAAGTTTAGTGATTGGAAGCGGGCTATGCTTAAAGCGGGTAAAACTGTAGAATAAAACAAAAACGGAGTTTTATTAGAAATTGTAGAAATAGTATCCTTGTGGATATCGTAACGCTTTAAATATAAGAAAGGCAAATAATACATGGCAACAATCGCTTTACATGCACTCGGCTGTCGACTGAATGAAGCCGAGTTGGAGCAGACTGCACGCGTTTTAGAGCGCTCAGGCCATATCGTTGTGCGTCTCGAAGAAAACCCGGATCTCATTCTTCTCAATACGTGCAGCGTAACGACTGAAGCGATGCGTAAATCGAGACAAATTGCGCGTAAGCTGTGTGCGCACAATCCAAAATGCCTTGTGGTCATGGGGTGTGCTCTTGATCTCATGCCAGAGGGTGAGAACTTTTTTGAAATAGGTGAGTCAGAAGAATTCATTCCGCCCGAAGTTTTGATGATTCGCGGTTATGACAAACCTAAAGCTGGCGATATGATTGCGCAGTATATCGTCGATCATGCAGATCTATTTTCTGAACAGCACGCGCAGGTACTTGCCTACCAATCACATACGCGCGGTTTTATAAAAATCGAAGACGGATGTAACAATCAATGTACCTATTGTTCTGTCAGACTCGCCAGAGGACATGAACGAAGCGAATCGACGATTTCTATCTTAAATGATATTAATGCATACAGTTCTCGAGGGTGTCGAGAAATTATATTAACCGGCGTTCAGCTTGGCGCATGGAAGGAAAATGATCGCCGTCTGCCCGATTTGATTCGTGATATTCTTGCTCAGACTACGATCGAACGTATTCGATTGAGTTCTATTGAACCTTGGCATATTCGCGAGGATCTTTGGCGCATGTGGTGTGATAATCCGCGTCTTTGTCCACATTTTCATATCCCCGTACAGAGTGGGAGTGATGCTGTTTTAACGGCAATGCGTCGTCGTACGCCAATTCCAGCTTACCTTTCACTGCTCAAAAATCTGCGCGCAAATATTCCTGACGTTAGAATTTCGACAGATTTAATTGTTGGATTTCCTGGTGAAACCGAAGATAATTGGCAAGAAACCATCGATTTTATTCGCGCGGCACGATTTGATGACGTGCATCTCTTTAGATTTTCTGCGCGACCTGGAACGATAGCCCACGATATGCCTCATCAGATTGCGCCTGATGTCAAAAAAGCGCGTTGGAATGAGGCGGATGCTCTGATTTCTCAGATCGCTCAGGAACAGCTACAGAAATTTGTAGGTCGATCATACCCTGTTCTCTGGGAATCTAGCCATGCAAAGCAGGAGGGTTGTCCCTCTTCGGCTGGTGGTTATTCAACGAATTATCTGCGCTTCTCAAAAGTGTTTGACGATCCAACTTCAATGCGCGGTCAAATTACTAATGAAATATATAAAATTTAGCCATTTTATATAGTAAGAAAATTATGGTATCACGAGAGGGGTTTATGAGAATATCAAAGTTCGTTTTAGGGCTTATTCTAACTGGTGTTATGGTTTCGGGCTGTAGTTCGAAAGCAACGTCATCAGATACGGCAGAATCTCAAGCCTTACCTATGTCTGACGAAGCAAACAAGTCTGATGAAGTGAAAACAGACGAAGCAAACAAGTCTGATGACTCAGTCAATGTCGAAGCGAACAACGCAAAAGAAGTCGCTGACGTGGATTTGTCTCGGTTTAGTGTTGGGAGCCAGACGGTCAAAATTGTGAAGGATCGTTACGAGTTTTCGGGGAGTTATCCGACTTTCGGGATTCAGGCGATCGATGATGCCGTAAAATCTGAAATTGATGGTATCATTCATCAAGAAATCAAAGATTTCGAAGAGGTCGCTGAAAGTGACAATCATATGACCGTCGATATCCAGTATAAGAATTTCCGTGCAACAAAAGAGAATATTGATTTTTATGTTTTCTTTGATCGGACTATTTCTGGGTTTGCGCATCCGAGTTCTAACGTTTATACGTTTTCATTCGACAGTAAAACAGGAAAGCGGCTCAGACTTGATGATTTTATAGCTTCTGGGATGGTTTCGATTGATTATCTTTCTAAAGAAACGCGTCGTTTGCTTCCTGGAATTATGAAAACAGAAGTTGGCATTGATGTTACAGATGCGGATATTAAAGATTGTTCAGAGCCTAAAGCAGAGAATTTTCGTCATATCTTGCGACGTTGCTGTGATAAAGACGGTTTCACTGTTATTTACGACCCCGGTCAAGTCATGGGGCCATACAACAGCATGATTATGGTTGATCTTGATCCCATTAAGTAGGAGGAGTGTACTATGAAAAAATTAGGCTTTTTGTTTGGATTGGGGCTATCTGCGTTAATGTTAATGGGGTGTGGAGAGAATCAAGTCGAATGTCAGATCGCTGGTTATTATAATGATCAGATCCTTACTGGGATTTCGTTCTTTTGGATAGACCTCGATGACGATGTTGAGTTGAGTGACGTTAATAAACATGTCAACCGTGCAATAGAAAATGCCTGTCTAAGTAGAGGCGTTTGTGATAGCTGTTCTCGAATTTGTGCTGGCTATGCAGAAAACGAATATAGTCTTTGCATGGAAAACTGCATGTTAGATTGTCAAGAAGATTGTAACAGATCGATAGGCGTATTTGCTGCTTCTTGCATAGATGATTGGGGGCGTGGCAAAGAGGTGTTTAGCTTCGGGGATACGAGCTATTTTTATTTATACTAAGAACAAATTACCGAAGCATTTCGATAAAGTGTATTCAATCCTACATCGTATTCTGTATGCCTATTGCGTTACTATTAGCTAATGGCTAATAGTAACGATCCCTATACGGGGAAGTTTTCCTGCAACGCCTCAATGATAGCAAAACAGGTTCTTCATTTACGTGAATTGTTTAATGATTGGCTGTGCTTTTACGCCGTAATGCGCTGAGTCAAAACAAAGAAAAACGGATAGATATTGTTTTGGACGAAGCGTTCATTGATTATTGTAATCTATTGTAGGAATTACGCAAGACACAACCAATCTTTGAGATAACTAAATATGCATAATTATTGATAGTTGCGAATGCGAACGTCAGCGTTGCTGTCTTTCAGCACTGTGGTAACTTCGGACATATCTGTGTTGCTGTAGTGGTATGGGAAAAGAACTTTGGGTTTAACCATATCGACGGCGTGTGCCAATTGTGTGGGGGTCATGGTGTACGGCTGATTGCAAGGCATAAAGGCAACATCAATATCATGAAGTTTGGCCATTTCTTCGATATCTTCTGTATCACCCGCGATGTAAACTCTTAATCCATCGAGTGTTAGGATAAAGCCATTGTCTCTGCCTTTGGGATGGAACTGGGTATGATCGGGGGTGATGTTATAAGCTGGCACAGCTTCAAGCTGTATATCGTCGCGAAGTGTTTTGCTGTCACCATTGGACATGATGGATGCATTAGCGAGTTTTGCAGAACTTGCTTTATTGGTAATGATGACAGTACCGTCTTTTTTGAGGTCGGAAATGGCGTTAAGATCTAGGTGATCGAAGTGTTCATGCGTGACAATGATGTAGTCAGCTTTAGGAAATTTGCTGTAATCTGTAACATTTGCATCTAGTTTGGCGACGGGGTCAATGTGAAATTCGAGGCCGTCAAAATCGATGCGGATTGAACCATGTTTGATGCAGTGGAATGTGATAGTTTTACCGGATACTGTTTTAAAGCTATCGATTTGGTGTCCGAGGTCATCCAATGTCATACTTGAGTTTGCCATAATTTCTTCTCCTTGTTTATTCTGTTTTTCTGCTGTCTCAATCGATGTTGTATCTTTTGAGGGTGTCACTGTTTGGGTTTCTTGGGTTGATTGAGGCTGTATTTCTGCGACTTTTGGCGATGAGCAGCTGATCAACGCGAGTCCTATCATCATTAAACAAATTCTTTTCATTGGAATCCCCTTTGATATCAAGATGAACGAGATACGATGACATCAAGACTAGGAGAAATATAACTTTGATTTGTTAGAATGACAATCGTTGTTGTATGGCAAAAACTAAAAAAGTGCCGTTTAATAATATATGCTGTGTTATGCAACTGATATTAAAAAAAGGAAACGCTGCGCGTATGAAATAGCGCAGCGCCGTGCCGTATTTCGCGGAAGCGAAATAGGCACGGAAAAATATCAGAATTTGAAATTAACCGTATAGGAACTGCACGTATTATAATGGGAGGCGATAGAATCGACACTGACGTACATCGTAAGTGAATTGGTACTTGATGAATTGGCCAAACTGCCGATCTTCATATAGCGCGTACCTGCATCGACTTTTAAAGAGCAGAATCCTGGCACGGACTTGCCGTTTTTGAGTTTTACAAAGACGGATTCGCTTGCAGTGACTGTCATTTTGTTGCCATTGCTATCTTTGCCGCTACCAGAGTTGGTATAACCGGTATAGGGGGTATACGGCGATTTGTTCGCGAGCTGATCCTCAAGAATATAAACACAGAGTCGCATATAGGCGGGGGCATTTGCGATCCAGATTTCGGGTGTAAGAATTGCAAAAAACTCGTCATCGACGTGGGTTGTGTAATAGTCGATGTCTAGATCATTGATAAGAACGCCCGTAAATTTATAGATATTATCATCACCGTCTTTGTGAGCGATGCCATCACTTTTGGCAGTATCGATCGTTTCATTATTGTCGAGGCACGTGGGTTCATTGTCTTGGCAAAGGATTTTGCCTCTTTGGGAACCACAATATGAGCAACTCGTGCCGACCGGCGCAGCATCCAGGTTACACCCGCCGCATTCATTCTTTTCGGTACACTCGCAAACAACAGTGTTATGTGTGGGATCGTTATAATCGCATGACCATTTGGCGTTGTTGCTGCATTTGCTTCCGGGAGCATGATCGAGAACTTCGCAGCCGCCACATTCGTTGGGGGCACGGTCGTATTTTGCAAGTTCGCCATTTTCGCAAACATAGGTGCAGCAGGCATACTCGCCTTTGCATGCATCCCCGGGGGCGTGGTCGAGTTTGCCGCAACCGCCACATGCATTGGCGCCGTCATTTCCGCAAACGACATTGTTCAGACCATCACAAGTCCAAAAAGCGCAGTCTCCGTCACCACATCGATCTCCCACAGTAGCCATAAGGGGTTCACAGCCTCCACAGGCGTTTTGTCCAGGGTCGTTGCACGTGACAGCGTCGGTGGATTGGCATTCATAAAACCCGCAGGCACCACAAGGAGAACCAACTTCATGTTCCAATTGGCTGCATCCGTCGCAGGCATTTTGTCCCAGATCATTGCATGTGAGTGACTCACTGCTGTCGCAAACGTAGAATCCGCAGCCGGAACCACATGCGTCTCCGGGGGCGTTTTTGAGTACAGAGCACCCTCCACATTCATTTTTACCCGGATCGTTACAGACAATGTTATCGACACCGTCACATTCGTAAACGCCGCATACGCCACACGACGTTTTGGGGGCGTATGGGAGTACGGCTGTGCCGCCACATGCATTGATCTGAACGTTTTCTTTGCATGAGATTGTGCCATTCGCTTCGCAAACCCATAATCCGCCGTCGCAGGCTTCTCCTGGCATATGTGAGAGCTGTGTACACCCACCACACGCGTTTTGTCCTGGATCGATGCATCGGATTTCTTCCTCGCTGTAGCAAACAAATGTACCACAATATCCACATTTGTCGCCAGGAGCGGAATTCATAGTCGTGCATCCTCCACAAGGATTTTCATTGTCACACGGTGCTACGCCGGACTCTGCACAGGCGCTAAACAAGAGCATGGCTGCGCAAAAAAGAATGTATTTCGGACATCTACTCATCATTTAAGACTCCTAATCTCAGGGGCTACCGGGGTTGTGCTTTGCAGAAATGTGCGTTTAGAACACACATTTGCCCTGAATAGCGATTGCCTTATACATTAAATAGACGCGTATTTCTATATTGGAGCTTTATTTCGCTTTATGTTGGCGCGGTTTTTGGTGTTACTTATATACTGTCGCGAATTCTTTGATTAAGTGAAATATTTTAAGAATATTGATTTAATCGATTTTGTGCTAATAAAAATCAAAAAAGACCGCATCGTTGATTGGAAAATATAAAAGCGATGCAGTCTTGTTGTATAGAATGCTAAATATTTACGTTAGCAGTTAATAACCGCAAGTTCGTCCTGCATTCTCTTTTTTGAGCCATTCGATGAGTGGGGCGTAGTACTCAAGCATTGGGGCTGCAGACATTTTGGGCGATCCTGTAACTTCTTCAAGCGTCTTTTGCCAAGGCTGTGAAGCGCCCTTTGAAAGCATGGACATGAGCTTTGCACCAGCTTCTTTGCTGCCGTAAATCGAGCATTCGTGAAGTGGGCCTTTAAAGCCTGCAGCTTCGCAGAGCGCTTTATGGAATTGGAATTGAAGAATACGCGCAATGAAATAACGCAGATAGGGCGTATTTCCTGGCACATGATATTTGGCGCCAGCATCAAAATGGGATTCATCACGCAGTTCAGGAGCTTTTACACCTTGAAGCTCTTCGCGCAGTTTCCACCATCCAGCATTGTAATTCTCAGGTGTAATTGTGCCGTCAAAGACACGCCAACGCCACTCGTCGATGAGCAAACCAAATGGCAGAAAGGCAACTTTTTCAAGTGCACTTTGCATCTGCTGATTGATTGTCGATTCGTATGATGAAGAAACTTCGTCCAAAAGACCAATGTCATGAAGGTATTTGGGCGTAACAGAAAGCGTGATCGTGTCTCCAATTCCTTCATGGAAACCATCATTGGCGCCATTTTGATATATAAAAGGAAGATGATTATAATATAAGTAATAATAGATGTGGCCCATCTCGTGCTGAACAGTTAATAAATTATCATAATTTATATCTGTGCACATTTTAATGCGGACATCGCCTTCGGTATCGAGATCCCAGGCACTGGCGTGGCAGACGACTTCTTTGCCTTCTGGCTTAACAAACATGGAATTCGTCCAGAAAGATTTAGGAAGGTCGCGCAAACCAAGTGATGTGTAGAACTTTTCGACGGTTTCAAATAATTGTACCGGCGTCATGCCACTTTCTACCATCTTGGGCGTGGCATCGATATTTGGGGCGTCTTTGTACGGCATGACGAGTGGATAAATGTTTGTCCACTCTTGTGCCCACATGTTGCCCAAAAGATGGGCTGGAATGGGGCCAGATTGGGGAACAATATCTGTGCCATAGACCTCACCAAGTTTGGCACGGACATAACAATGAAGTTCATCGTAAAGCGGTTTGAGGTCATTCCAGAGTGCATTGATTTCGTCTTGAAAATCCTTGGAAGGCATATCGTAACCCGCGAGCCAAAGTTCGGAAGTATCGTTGTAACCGATATCTCGAGCGCCTTCATTAGAGATAGAGACGAATTCTACGTATGCACTTTTTTGAGTATCAAACGCATTGTGCCAGCCAAGCCAAGCCTTTCGAATCTCAGCTTCATCGGTACTGTGATCTACGACTTGCGAAAGTACGCCAAGATCACGGCATGTATCGCCATCACAAGATTTGGCTGCGCCATAGTATCCCATAAGTTTTGCCGAAAGTTCGGCTGCACGCTGTTGCTTTGCAGGATCTTTGGGTGGGGGAAGGAGTGGGCTGGTCTGGATCGCTTTGAGCTGACGTTTTTGATCTTCACATTTTACGTCGTCTAAATTGATCGTCAGGGATTCTGCGATGATTGCGGATTGTTCAGCCATCATTTTTTCTTCGTAAGCAGTGACGGCAGCTTCCGTTTCATCGTTGATATCAGTCATATATTTCCAGTTCATCTGTTCGTCGGTCGTCGTAATGCGTTTCAAATCTGCATTTGCGCGATCCAGGAACTGTTTGACGGGCGTCGGTGCAGCACAAATATCTTGTGAAGCTGCTTCTGAAGCATTCGACGAATTTTTGGCTGACGTTCCGCAACTCGCTAATGACAGCGCGCAGATCGCCAAAAGAGCTTTGGTTGGGGTATGCAAAGACATATTCATCTCCATTTGGGCACTAGGTGCAAATAAAAAAGAAGCGTCTGGCAGGTTTGTGGAGAGCCTGGCAGACGCTTAAGAATATACTAAATGCGTTATGTATGAAAGTCTTGAGATTTATATAAAGCACTTCAGAAACAAAAAAACAGACATCTACCTTTTTGTTGAGGGGGATGTGTCCCCCTGAGCGGCTATTTGCAAGCAAATACGCCGCTACCCCCTCAGGCCTGCGGCGCATAAACGTCATAAATCAATTCGTCTCAATTTGTATAATCTCGATGAATATTAAGACTTATTGTATTTAGCAAAAATGTCATCGAAGCTGGATTCCGTCGAGGAACCAAAATCGAGGCTACTATTGACTTTAAAGTCGTTGTCTAGTGAAAAGTCGTTATCTAAGTTAAATTTGCTATTCGCAAAGATATCCGTTTCTTTGTCAGAGGTGGTCTCGGAAGATTGATCGGAGTCTGTTGCTAAACTTGGGCTGTTCGCAAAAATGTCGTTTGACAAAGTGAGGCTGGGAGCTTCCGTTTTAGGAAGAATAGGCACTTCCGGTTCTGCTTCTTCTGTAGAATTGTTGAGAAGCGGAATGCTCGTTGAGAGCGTTTTGTCTTCTTTGGGTGTGCTCTCTTCTTTTTTAGCAATTGTCGAAGCGGGTTTATTGATTGAGAACAGAGGTTTGCTGAGGGTCGGGATTGAGGCTGACAGAGGCTTTAAATCTTCAATTCGCTTGTTGACTGAACTCTGTTTGTCTGCATTTTCGTCTGGTGCGTCAGCGGTTAAATTTGGCACTTTGGGGGCGGCGGCTTGTGTTTGTTTGTCGAGTTTGGGGGCCGATATGATCGGTACCGCTGGACTAGGCGCTTTGTCAGCAGAAGTCTTTTCGTCATTGACGATTGCGGGCTCTTTGGATGTTGCGGGGGCTTTAGAATCTGTTTTGTGCAAATCTTCCGTGAGTGCATTGAAATCAAACGAAGGAATGTCAATGCGGTCTGAAACGGAGTTTGCGATTTCAAGTTTACGCGAGGATGGTTTTTCGGCTTCGGCTTTGATATCGTCGAGTCCAAAATCGAAAGAGCCATTGAAGGACAATTTTCGTTCGCGCACGGAAACAACTTTGTCTTCAGATTGTTTTGTGTCTTGTTGTTGCGTGACGTTTGCGTCAGAGTGTTCTGATTTTTGCGTCGTATTTACAGCGTCATTGTCTTTGTTTTCAACTTTGCTGTAGTCGTATTCAGTCTTAGCGCTTCTGACGAGCGAAGAATAGTCAACTGCAATCGATCGATAACGACCGTCATCAGGGAGCGCATTGTTTTGTTTTGCTGTACGTCTCGCTTCATTATATTTGGCGGCATTCGCGATGCGTTCATTATTCTTACGACGTGCTTCTTCTTCGAAGGCGTCGAGTTCAGCTTTTTTCTTGCGGGCTGGCTCCGTGAGTTTGTGGCAAAATTCGACCTGGATGGCAGTGAAGATCGGTATGGAAGCAAGAATGATGATAATGGATAGGATAATGAAGAATTTTAATTGAGAGAGCTTGCTTAATAAGACAGCTTCTTCTGGTGTGGGACGATAAACAGCAAGTTTTGTATTGTCATCCGTTTGTTTGATGTACTGATTGAGGCGATAAAAATCGTCTTTACCGTTTGATGCTTTGCGTGTTTGTTCGGTTGCTTTTTGGAGTTCAGCGGATGCTTCGATTTTATTTTGAACGTTTATAGCATTCATGAGACCACCGAATCCCATGGTTGCAAAAACGAAGATAACCGGTAGAACAAGCGCCAAAAGCCAAACGAGGAAGACGGGAACATGGTGTCTAAAGAGAGCAAATTTGTGCCCATCCATCGTAACGCGTGAGTTTGAAAATGAATCTATAACTTTGGCGTTAGGATTATCGTAAAGTTCAGCGGGAATGTTTGCAAAAGTATAATAGAATCTTGTCGCAATATATAACGCAACGATCCTGCATATTATCATGAAGTAAAAGATAAATTGAGGCGCTGTTATGAGCGCAAGGCCCATGAGCGATTCAACAATGTAGGTTCCCAAAAGGAGAGCCCCGACAATAACCTCATAAACCACCCCCATGAACAAGGCACGTCTGATATTATTAACTGTTAAAGATTCAATGAAATTTTGAAAGACTGACTTTTCCGGATGGAGAATATTCGCATATGGAATACTTATTAATCCGAAATAAGTCACGCCAAAGATCATCGTTGATATGAGTGCAACGATAATTCTTACAACGAAATCTTCGAGAAATTCGCTCAGAAATACACTGATAAGGCTAACTAGGAAGACTAGGATTACATAAATAACGCACCATACGAAGCTAACTAGGAGCGTAGGAATCCATCTTCCAGAAGTATGTTTGATGAGTGATTTATAGATATCGAGGTCAATAAATGTCATTGTTTCTTAGGTGTTTTAGGTTAGGGGGGAAGCGCGGAAGTTTGTACTTTGTGTACGAAGCTTATGAGCAGGGACGAAGTGTGCGGAGCGTTATGCAGATCAATGCATGAAGATTTAGGAAAGCGTGATGTTTTGAAGATTTCGTAAACTTGAGAGGGGGTAGCGGCGTATCCGCAGTGCTCATGCGGCTTAGGCTTGTTGAGCTGAGGTAGGTATAGGGGGCCGTATGTATTAGGACTACGAACTGAGGCTTGAGCACGGAGGATAGCCGGTCAGGGGGAGACTTCCCCCTTCCTAAATACGCAATTCAAAAAAAACGTCAGCAGTTATCGACATGAAGGCACTGAGCAAGTGATGCGAGCGCATCGGAGGAGTCAAACAGAAGGGTGAATGCGGGTGTTTGTGCAAACAAGCGCATCCATGCAATGAGGAGGGTGTCGCTTTGTTGAGGAGCTTGGATTGCCGCGATCGTGCCGAGCGCGAGCGCAAAAGCGCCCAGTGATAACGCGGGAAAACGCGTCGTTTCGCGCAGAAAGACGGCGTTGTAGAGGCTGTATGTTGCAAATTGTAAAAACTGTGGGGAAGCCTCATTCAAAGACACCGTAATGGGTTTGGAAAGTTGGTCACAGAGTGCCTGAGCATGGCGGGCGTGTGCAGTTTGACCGAGCTTATCTGCTTCTGCGCGAAGCAGGCTGGAAAAGTGGATGAAACGCGATTCAAGTGCACGAAGAAATGCGGGGGGCAGTTGGTCGATCTCCGGGGCTTCTGGATCAATGAGGCGGCAAAGGAGGGTAGGCCAATTCAAGGATGGATCTTGAAGAATGGATAAGATGCGCGCTTCTTCAAACTTTGCCTGTGCTTCTTCAATCGGATCCGCATTTTTTAGAACGGGACGGAAGGCTGCATTATCGAGCAAATCTTGATAAAACGCGCTGTCTGAGCCATTGAGAAGCGAGTTGATGTAATCAGGTTCTGGCGTTTGAATACGGACGACGCGGGCATTTGCGTAACAGTAGGGCTTGATGCCGATTCGAATCTCAGACTCGGTTGCAATTGCAATGCATGGAAAACGACGGCATGCCGCAGGCTTTTGCATGGCGCCGAAACGGGCGTGAACGGTGCAGAGATTGTTGTCATCGAGAAAAACGCAGCGTTTCCCTGGAAAATTGAGAAAGTGCAGGCATGTGCCATCTGGCTTAAGCCCCTTCATAATGGGCGCTACGCCGTGCGGAACGAGTCCCTCGTCGTGTAGCGGGGTGTGGGCATCCATGACATTTTTCAGTTCCGTCTCGGAGAGCGGGCCGACGAGCTGGGCTTGGCACGAGCAGCCGCAGAGTTCACATTGATGATCCAGGTAGTAAGGCACAGCGAGTCGAGGCGTGGATAGCGTACACTTGATCAGATCATTGTTGAGCAGAAACGCCACGATTTGGTTGACCTGTTCATCGTCCACAGCACCACCGGTTTCAAGAAGAATTTCTGAGGCGATATCTTCAAAAACGATGCCGTCCTGCATGGCAAGCATGGATAAAATCATCTTGGATAGTTGCTGCAGGGCAGGATCGTCGCAAGCATCCAAGATCAGTTGTTGGGCTTGTTCTTGGGATGTGATTGAATCGGAGATATAAAAATATTCGATTGGTTTCATACAGACCTATTGGATATGCCGCAGGCGTGAATATGCGAAAGGGATTAAGGTGTGTGGATTTGTGTTGGGGCACGCTGAAAGCCCCCTCTCATTGAGCCGCATCGTATTGAACGAGCTGCAAAATGATTTAATTTACGCGCGACATACAAATTCATCAATGAAATTAATAGCAATGGGAATAAAAAAAGAATTTTTAGAATTGAGACATAAGCCTATGGTTTTTGCGTTTACGGGTTGCGCTAAACAGACGTTCGCTATACAAACCACGATGGTATTGCGTGACCTAAGTGCGTTTAAGGAATGCAGCATGGATATATCGAAGCATGACGAAAAGATAGTGCCGAACTTGGTTAATGCGAAAGCGGCACAAGACATAACAAGAAACGTGAAAAAACGAATCAGTATTAAAACCATTGTCAAATTGATTTCGCGTATTTTAAAGCGGATAAAAGGCTTTTTTCCCGTAACTTGGGCGGGGCTTATCTTTGTTTGTCTGGCTTATGTGGTTTGGTTTGGTGAAGTTGTGCGTCATCAGAATCAGATCTTGTTTGCATCTGTAATTTGCTTGGTTGCGGCTTTTTTGCTGGTATTTGTGTTCGAATTAATCGGTGTTGCGTTGGTTTGGATTGTTACCGCACATCGAAATAAGGATTTATCCGAATTAGGTAAGTTAGAGACGAATCAGGTTCTGGATTCTGGTTTTCAAGTCTTTAATCCCTTCTGGCTTCCGTTTGTTCAAGTTGCGGTTGAAAGTGAAGATGCGCCATTTGATTCGACGTTTAGTCCAGATGGGCAGTGGCTGAAAGAAAGAATCGTTATCCGCTCGCGTGGCCGTTACGAAAAAACACGACATTTAATTACGGTGCGTGATATTTTTGGTGTTACGTCATTCACTTTTCCACTTAAAACACAGTTTAATGCCGAAATTAAGCCGTCGAGTTGTGTGTTTGATTCCATACAAGTTTCAGCGCACGCGAGTGGCGAAGGGTATTCCTTTCCGACGGGCGAAAGTAAGGGCGAACTTGTGGAGATGCGGCGTTATCAAGCTGGCGACCCACTTCGATATTTGTTGTGGCGTGTTTTTGCACGCAGTCGCAAACTCTTGGTTCGTGCGCCAGAACCAGCGATCGTTGAAGAACACGAGATGTTTATCTATTTCGTTGCTGGTCAAGACGATGAGCCCTCTGCTTCTTTGACGCGTACCTTCTTGACTTCACTTGAGGGGTCTTTAGCAGAACTTAATTTTTGTGCTGATGGCGCAAAGCGTATTTCAACAGATTCTATAGATGCTCTGGATGATATTATCGAATCAGTCCGCCATCGGTCTCAGGGGGGCACTGGCATATCAGAACAGATTAATAAAATTCCAAGCAGTGCTTTGCGACACTTTTTTATGATGGTTCCTTCGACAAGCGGCGTTTGGTTAAAAAACGTTGCAGCCTTTTGTGGCAGTTCTGGTATTCGTCCCACGTTTGTCATGGCGTTGGAACCCACCGAGATGAATCCCCAAAAACATTCGTTAATAAAGCGTGTGTTTTGTCAGAATGAAAAAGAACTTAATCAATATGCCGAACGCGAAAAACTTTGTGATGCACTCTCTGTTATCGGTTCAGTTCGGCTCGTAGATGTAAAGACTGGAGATAGTATGATGTACGAGCCTTCTGCTGCTGCAAAAAAAGCCTCAGCTAAGCGTCTTCCGGCAGGAGGTCTTGCATGAGCAGTGTCAATGCACAAAATCAGGCTTCGTCGTCTGCAAAACCTCTGGCTGGTGAATCTGTATGGGTTCAGATCCTGAAAGTCTTGATGCTCTCTGCTTGTGAGAGTGTATATACGATGGAACTATGCGATGATACATCTCGCATTGCTGTCATTGTATGTTCCGTCGTTGCGGGATGTTTGGCGGGCGCTTTAAGTCATTTTCGCATCCGTCTTATATGGATATTAATTGTCAGTGCGCTCTTGACTGGTTTTGGTTGTTTCGGTGCACTCGCTCTGATGAATGGTAGCGTCACGGACTTTTTTGGCGTGCTGTCAACATCAAGAATCATCTACTATGGTTCCCTTGCCTTCGGCATTACGTTGGCCCTCAGAAGTCTTTCGCTGCGGTATCAGGTCGCTCGCCTGATCGAGTCATGTGTGACGTTGGGGGCACTTGTATTCGTGTTTTTCTCCCACCGTGACTACAATATACAAAATCCCCGAGAATTTGCAGATTGGGCTTATTCAAATGGTAAGGATCCTATTGAACTCTACCGCTATATGGGGGTTGGCGCAGGTTTCTTGTCGCTCATATTCTGGTTGGGGCGTTCAAAGTTTCTTCGCACGTTGTATGCCTTCGTTATCCTTGCTCTCGTCGCGCTTATTCTCGCTCAACTCTCATCCTACTCCGCTATCATGTCGTCGACTGAAGATCCGCTCGGTTTGTTCAGCAATAATGATGATTCTAAATCGAACGATAAAGACAGCGATAAAGATGATGATGATGATTCGTCTAAGGGCAAAAACGATAACGACGATAACAACGACGATAATGGCGATTCATCTAACGATAATAACGGCGATAACAGCGATAATAACGACGATAATAATGGCAATGGCAAAAATAATGGGAATAAGGGGGGAAACAGTGATTCTGATACGAATGTCCCTCCCGATAATCCCCCAACGCCTGTCGCGATTGCCGTTTTTTACGACGAATTTGAGCCTGCAGACGGCATATTCCATTTTCGACAATCCGTTTTAAGCCACTACGATGGTAACCACCTCGTTAAGAGCGATGAAGATTCCGACGTTATTTCAAGCTTTCCTTATAAGCAGGAAATTACAGCATTAGACATTCAGTCGAGATCTGTACATAAAACAATTCAGACTTCGATGTTTCTCCTTCAGGATACGTCTCAGCCTCCCCAACTCGCTATGGGACAGCGCGTTTTCCCTATCGAGAATCCTAACAAAAAGATGTTTATTGCCGCTTATGGCGTCGATAGTCTTGGTTTGACAAGTGATGTAACCCGCTTTATTGGCCGTAAAAGTGTGCCTGACAGTTGGGATGCAGCCAAAAAAGAGCACTATCTCAAGATTCCTGATGATCCGCGTTACAAGGCTTTGTCAGACATTATTGTTAGACAACTTGATCCAAGATTCTATGGGGAAGATATTGCCAAAGCTATTCTTATTAAATCTTGGTTAGAGCACGAAGGGTATTATACGCTTAAGGAGAAACACGTCGATGCTGACGATCCAACCGCATCGTTCCTCTTTGGCTCGTTGCGTGGTTATTGCGTTCATTTCGCGCACTCTGCGGTGTATTTGCTTCGAAGTCAGGGCATCGCAGCCCGTGTTGCCATTGGCTTTGCAGTTGACAACGAACTTCGCGGAACGAACTCGGCTGTGATCATTCGCGGTAATATGGCGCATGCCTGGCCTGAAATTTATGTAGATGGCATTGGTTGGGTAACTTTTGATATTTTCCCCGAAAACGGTGATCCTCAGCCTGCAGTGTTTGTGGATCAGTCCTTGGAATCTATGTTTGGCGAACTTGCGAGAGACGATAAATCCGCAGGAAAAGCCGAAGAACCTGTACATGAGCCATTTACTGTGCCTTGGGACGTGATCTGGTACAGTATACTCGCTCTGCTTTGCGGTGGAATTGTTATTCTCTATACGCGTAAAGGCATCATTATTCTTCGTGGCTCGACCGTTAAACGCGCAAAAGACCTTCCGCGTTCACTTCGCAGTACATTAAAGAGTTGGAGTTGTTACGGTCAAGCACCAGCTCCTGGTGAAACACTCGAACACTTTGCCAAGACACGTGGCACTGCGACGCAACGCATTGTCGACGCAACTTTGGCTGCAAAACTCGGCGGCCAGATTTCAGACAGTGAAGCTTGTGAAATCGCAAAACTCGTCAGTGTGGCACGCAGAGATGCTCGTAGGTCTGTAAGTTTTGGACGACGTATTATAGCCATATTCCATTTGTAGTAACACGGTCTGTGTGTTTTTAGTATAAATGCACAGGCTCTCTAAATATAGGAAATTACAATGTCATCCGTTGAATTATCAAAAGAAGAAGTAAGAACACAGGCCAAACAAACAATTGAACTTCTGAAAAAACGCATTTGTTATGATGTAATGGGACGAGACGACGTCGTTGATCTTGTTTTAACGGCTCTTTTTGCAGACGGTCACGTGCTTCTCGAAGATTTTCCGGGAAGTGGTAAAACGACGTTGGCTAAGGCTTTGGGTGAAAGTATTTCGGATAATACCGTTTCGGAAGGCTTAAACGCTTTTAGACGCATGCAGTTCACGCCTGACCTTCTCCCAAGCGACATTACCGGTGTTATGATATTTAATACTGAGAGTAATGAATTTCATTTCAGACGTGGTCCAATCTTTACACACATTGCACTCGTTGACGAAATTAACCGTACTTCACCGAAAGTTCAGTCTGCTTTGCTCGAATCAATGGGCGAAAAACAGGTTACGGTCGATAATGAAACCTATAAATTGGGTAATCTGTTCTTTGTTATCGCAACGCAAAATCCGCTAGATCAGGTGGGAACTTATCCGCTTCCTGTGGCACAGCTCGACCGTTTTATGTTTAAAATTAAAATGAAGCATATCAGTCGAGAAGCTGAATTTAATGTTATTAAAAACTGGGGACGACCACGCGAGAAGTGTAATATGGATCTCGTTTCTGTCTGTGATATTGAATCGGCTCGAGAATTGATTCGCCGAGATGTCGCGGTCGATGATGCGATTATGGTTTGTCTTGTAGATATGATCCGAGCCATTCGCGAGGACAGCCGTTGTGTTCAGGGGGCTTCGACGCGTTCGCTCGTTCAGGCGATACCGGCGCTTCAGTGTTGGGCGTTTATGCACGGGAGAATGTATGTGACGCCCCAGGATATCGATGATCTTTGTGAACCGTTGTTTGCGCACCGTCTGCAGTTGACGCCTGGGGCTGGCGCTCCTGAAGTTATCGTTCGAGATGCACTCGTTGCACCGCTTAAAAAATTGTCAGCTAGTATGATGCATTAGTTTTGGTTTGGTGGGGGATGTGTCCCCCTGAGCGGCTATTGGCAAAGCCAATACGCCGCTACCCCCTCTTGATTCAGCAAAAAAGTAATTTATAAATGTACATCGTATTTAAAAATTACAATACAGTTTTATGTACTTGGTTTGGCCTAGATCAAGGGTTGAAAACTGTAGGAAAACTGTAAAAAGAGGATCTTTGGATACGGATCGGTTGCTTTGGATGTCATAGGTTAGAGGTTATCAGATGAAGGGCTGTTTTCATTTTTTGAAGGTTCTTGCATTGGCTGCAGGAATTTCATTGGGTGGCTTGTTGATATGTCCGCAAGAGAACGCTTATGCGCAGGTAGCCTTATTTTCGTCACTTGATGAAAAGGAAGCCTACGAGCTTGTTTCGCAAGGAAATTATATAAAAGCTCGATCTGTTGTAGAAAAAATACTCGCAGAAACGCCAGAATCGATTATTGCAAATTACGTTATCGGTAGAGTCTACCACATGGGCGAAGGCGATTTGTACCGCGCTCAGTCTTCATACAAAAAAACGATCAAGTTGTTTGAAGAGAAGTATTTTGAGGATGGAAAGGTTCCTGAAAATGCTGAGTTACAGGCGTGGCATATGCAGTTACTTTCGGAGCAAGCGATGATCTATGCCGATTTGGATCAGCGTCAGGAAGAACTAGCAGTTTTTGATCGTATCGAACAGTTATATAATCGTCCAAGAGGGGTACGTGCCTCTTGGGCTCTGATGAAACTCGGCAAATACGATGAGGCACGAGAGATTGATGAGGCGGCGATTCGTGGGACGGATAGGTTTGCTCGCAATATCGCGTATAACGATTTGGTAGCGATTGAGGATGCGCAGCATCATTATTATAAAGCTTATGAAGCTGGTCTCAAATCGGTAGAGATTTCACACGGAAAAGAATGTGTTATTTTAACGAATATGGCTCGCGGCGAAATGTATTTCATGCATGCAGATGCAGCGATCTCTTATGTGTTGAAAGCTGAGAAAACGGGGGGGGAGGGGTGTCCTGAACCGCCTCTTGTGAGCGCATTGGGGCCTTATTTGTCTCGTTTGGATATTCAAAAAGCGATATCCGCAATGCAAAAAGTTCGCAAAACGCCACTTTCGAAGCGTATGCGTATTCAGGCGGAGATGACCATTCGTACGAGCTTGGCTGAATTACTTATGGTCTTAGGTTTTCCTGATAGAGCGCGTTTATTAATGAAAACCATTATCGAAGCTCCGGGGCGTGTAGGATTTAACTCGCTTTCTTTTGAACAGTTTATGCTTGCAGAAAAGCTATTTTACTATGCGACGATTCGCGAAGACATTCGTAGACTTGAAATTGAGTTAAGTCTTTACAAATCAGAGAATTCGTGGTGGTTGTTTGATAGTGAGCAGCGAAATAGTGTCTATGAACGTGTCAAAACATTGGATGAACTCAAGCGAACACAATGGGTTATTACACAGCAATCGCTGAAATCTATGCTGAAGCCAGAGAACGTTTCTGCACTTCTGGTTCCGTATTATGTTTTTGAGTCGCCAGCCTACAACGACGTTTTGGTAGATGTGGCTGGGCGTGGTTTGACAACAGCATTGATAGACTATGAGGAGGCTTCTGTCACGGATCAGGAAAAAGTTTTTTTTGAACCCGTGTGGAATTATGTTCGCGGTTATATCGCCTGGCGTAGTCAAGAGTACGGCAAGGCTTTAGAGCTTATCAATGCTGCAGATAAAGCCATGAACAGTGAACAGCAGCAGCTCAAAACGATATGTTCTGCGATACGTGGTGCAATTTATGATGAGCAGGGCGAGTATGATAAAGCTTATGAGGCGTGGTCTGAAGTGCTTATGGCATACCCGGTTATTTTTAGACAATACGGTATTAAGCTTCCTGTGATGTTGGATGAGGAATTGTCTGGAGAACTCAAAGAAAAAGCCCGTCGTGTTGCAGAAACAGACGCCTTTGTTATTCGAAAAAATGCGCCGTATGTCATTAGTGCCCATCGTGAGAATAAATGGCTTGAGCTATGTTTGACCGAGACGACAGGCAGGCGAGTCGCTTGTTCATCTACAGATCCTTTGGATTATGGCATAGATAAAGATGGTACTGCTCCTGATTGGGCCGTTTTAGCTAATTTTGTGTCGGTCGCCTTTTCACCGAGAATCGATCTTACACAGCGGGATGTCCATTCACTTGATGGTTCGGCAGTACGAATTTCAAGTCGTGAGGCGCTTGAGGGTCTTGCTTTTTAGCAGACAAATTGTTTTGACTGAGGGGGTAGCGGCGTATTGGCGTTAGCCAATAGCCGCTCAGGGGGAGACTTCCCCCTCAAAAAAGAACGATATATAAATTTGGAATACTACGAAAACTAGATAACAAACAGCAGGCTAATATAATGAAAAGACAGATATTATGCATTTTTTTAGCAGCAGCAAGTGTGTATTCCGCGCGTGAAGCGGCAGCGCAGGACATTATTGATCGTACGCCGCTTCGAGCAAAATATGATACTGTAAACTGGGATAAGGTATCACTTCCGCCGAGCGATCCTTATGAATTGTCCTATGCTCCGGCACGCCCGGATCAGGCACTAGATATTAGTGATGAGAAGAGTTGTGTCGACAATGGCGGAAAATGGCCTTCAAAATTAGCATTTAATGAATATCATGATCTTTACGGTTGTAAAATTAATGGAGAGGCTGTTGGACTTTGGAGTTTTGTTACAAAGAACCGTGGACAAGTTTATCAAACGACACCTCCAAAAAATGTAATTAACGGTTATGTTTGGTTTGTTAAGGGAAAAAAAGAGGGTGAAGCGGTTCAGTATCAATCTCCAGAACAGAATTTTTTAAAGTCAGTTATAGAATATAGTGCGGATGAAATTGACGGAAACGAGCTGGAATGGGGAGAAAATGGCCAGCTTGTATATTATAACCATTATAGTAAGGGCGAAATGGATGGTGAAACGGCACGATTTAATGACCACGCATCGCCTGAATATTATGGATCCTATTTCAAGGGGAAACCTTCAGAGACATGGTATTTGTATCATCCAATGTTCGGCGGACTTGAATATAAAAAAGAATATCAGAAAGAAGCTCCAGAGGCATTAACCAAAGAAATAGGTGAATTTGAACGTCTGGTATGGACAGTTGAGTATGATGTTATTAGTGGCAAGAAAAAGACCGAGGGATATCGTTTAGAGCGGACGGATTCAGATCCTGCTGTAGTAGGATCGATGTATAAGACGCAGACATTTTACGATGCAAATGGTGAAAAATGGTTAGATATAGAATTTGATCGTGACAGCGTTGTAATAGATCCTATTATTATTGAACTTTGTTCTGGGTATAAAGATTATAACTTTGATCACAACGAACGTCAGCTCAGTTGTTTAGATGAAAAAAATGATGAAGGGAAAGTCATTCGATATTATTCTACAGGGGAAATTCGCTATATTGAGGAACGAAAGCAAGTAAAAAATAGAAAAGAATTATGGTCTCACACGGAATATCATAAAAATGGAGAATACTTAACAGAGCCTAGTGCGTATTTGTTTGAAAGAACAATGCCAATTGAAATCGATGATAATTTAGAATACCTAGATATTGTTCAGGGCGAAGTTATATATTTAGCGCCTTCAAATAAAGAAAGGGAATCTCGTGCAGAATACGGTCGTTGCTCGATTTCAGAAGGTACTGGGCAATGGATTGCATATTGGCATAATGGTAAAATACGCGAAAAAGGCGAATGGAAAGATGGCAAAAGAAATGGTACGTGGGAGTACTATGGTGAAAACGGATCCAAATATCGAAGTGTAGAATATAAAGACGGTCAAAAATGGGGCACTGAGATGTTTTGGTTTGACGATGGAATGCCTGATAGAATAAAGCATTATGCTTATGGCAAGCCTGTTTCTAGCTTTAAAGGGTACTATACTTTAGGTGGTTTAGCCTGGGAAGCAACATACAAGCAAACAGTTAATTTAAAATCGGATGAGCCTATAGTATATACAGAAATTTCTGGCCACTACAAAGAGTATAGTGGCACAGGCGCTCTTGTAAAAGATCAGGATTTTACAAGACCAAGAAATCCCATAACGTTGTACTATTCTAACGGGAAAGTTAGAGCGAAGGGCTTTGATTCAAGTGTTTCTGATACGCGTGATGGTAAATGGAAATTGTATTTGCTCGATGGTACATTTTGGCGTGAAGTAGAATATGATCAGGGTGTACCGGTTGGTCCTAATGCAGATAAATGTAAAAATGAAGGTGGCGAATATGTTATTGACGAGGAGAATCGCGTAGAGGGATGTTATTTATCGATGGTGAATCGAGATGTCGTAACGCATCCAGATAAACTTCGATACGGCAAGTGGAGATGGTGGGACGAGCATGGAGCGCTTCAACGGGAAGGTGAGTTTAATCTAGGACATCTTGATGGTCATTGGGCTTATTATTATCCAGGAGGAAAAATTGGTGTGGAAGCCGACAAAAACTATATTATGTTGGAAGGTGAATTCTCGTTGGATAGGCCTGTTGGTGTATGGCGCGGATATTATATAGGTTATAAGCCAAAATTTAGCGGAAGTTACGACGTTGACGGAAAAGAAAAGGGGGAATGGACGACGTTTTATGAAAATGGCCAAAAGTCTAGTTATGGCGAGTACGACGGTGGAAAACGCATTGGCTCATGGGTGTGGTATTATGAAAATGGAAAAGTAAAAGATGAGGGTGCCTATTCAGATGGTTTAGAAGAGGGAAAATGGACTTCTTACTATGAAAATGGCCAAAAATTCGGAGAAGGCGAGTTTAAGGCAGGAAAAAGAGAAGGTCATTGGATTTGGTGGAAAGAGGACGGGAAAGTGTGGCGTGAAAACAACTACATCAAAGGTAAAGATCAGAGTATGAAATAGACTTTGCCGTTTCATGGTGCGCATCTGTTGTCCATTGGTTGATTGCAATGTTTACTCGTTGTGTCAGATGCGCATTCGATATGTTGCTTAAGGAAAGTTAGAATTTACGATATATGTTGTTTAAATAGAACATATTATGCAGATGTACGAAAAATAGAGTTTTAAATTGAAGAGTTTAGGGAGATACAAATGTCTGAAAGAACATCGCGAGAAGTAAGATCAACGACTAACGTTGAAGTGATACAGGTAAGGAAGTGCCGTGTATTTCTGTTAAATGACGACTATTCGACCTTTGAATTTGTAATAGAAGTTTTGATGAAAGTGTTTAGAAAGAGCGTTTCTGAAGCAGAGCGAATAACAAAAAAGGTACACTTTGAGGGACGCGGAGTAGCTGGTGAATATCCTAGAGAAATTGCACTTATGAAAGTTCATTTAGTGCATAGTATGGCAGATGCAGCAGGATTTCCACTTCAGGCTGTAGTGGAAGATTGTGAATAATATCGATGAACAATAGAGTGAATTAATATAAAAGGAAATATAAGATGGATCCTCAGAAACTGAATGTCATATTGGATAGAGCGCGTGGGGAAGCACTTCGAAGACGGAATTTGTATTTGACGACCGAACATCTTCTCTGGTCTTTGCTTCATGAAGCGGAATTAAAAAGAATGCTTCATTCGTTTAATATTAGTGATCCAGAAGTTTTCTATAAAGAACTGGGTTATTATTTTGATACGCAATTAGAATCAGAGAATAGTCCGAGTGTATCAGAAGATGATCTCGCAGAAATGACACCGAGTTTAGAGCGCGTTATTTATGATACAATGGCTCATAGTGTGGGCGCTCAGATAAGATTTCCTAGGGCGATTGATTTTGTTATTGAGATGATGGAATCCAAAGAGGGAAGTGGTTCTTTTGCCCAGGAATTACTTCTTGCGCATGGTATTACCGCACTAGGACTAAAAAAATGGGCGGCTAGTCATCCTGTAAAAGATAATAGTCTCATACCGCGTGAAGGGGATATGATGTCGCCAATCGAACTGGATGAACTTCGTAGCGGAATCGAGTCGCGTTTGGGGGGGCTTGGGTTTTCTGCATCAGTTATTTCTGAGGATATGGACAGCGCGTCGGATTATGATGATGATGCGGATAGCGAAGATTGGAGTGATCCAAGAACGTGGAAAGAAGCAATTCGACGCATGGGCGGTGTTTTGAAAGATCTGACGCAGCGTGCGGCTGCTGGCGAACTTGATCCCGTTATTGGCCGAGAAGAGGAGTTGCATGCGTGTATTGAAACGCTACTTCGTCGCAATAAGCGGAACATTCTTATTGTTGGTGAAAGCGGAATTGGTAAAACGGCGATCGTGTATGGTCTTGCAGAAAGACTTGCCAAAGGAGATGTTCCACTTCCTCTAAAAGGCTATAAGATCTTTGAATTAGACGTGACAGCCATGATGGCTGGAACGCAGTTTAGAGGGGAATTGGAGAATCGCATTCATCATATCATGGAAATAATGCGAAAAATCCCCAATTCAATTTTGTTTATTGATGAAATACAATCGACGAGTCAAAGCACAGGTGCGCATGGTGAACCATCGATTTTATCCTATTTAAAACCTGGTCTATCGGATGGATCGTTGCGTGTAATAGGAACGACGACACAAGCAGACGGGCGTAATTCCCTGATGAGTGATAATGCGATTATGCGTCGCTTTTATAAACTGACAGTCAATGCCCCTGATGCAGCCTTGACAAAAGAGATCATGTTAGGCGTTCGTGATAAATATGAAGTTTATCACGAGGTTGAGATAACGGATGAAGCGATTGATGCAGCGATCGAGTTGTGTGACAAATACGTCAATGATCGTAATTTTCCGGATAAGGCGCTTGATGTTATCGATGAGGCGGGTGCAACGAATCGAGCGCTTCCGGTAGGTGAACAGCAACTTTTGATCAAACGTGAGCAGATTGAACGTGTGGTATCTAAAGTAGCTCATATTCCGGATATCCGTGCGACGCAAGATGAGCGGGAGAGTTTGAAAGAAGCAGATATTCGCCTCAAAAAAGTTGTGTTTGGTCAGGATGATGCCATTGATAGCGTGATGCGTTTGATCAAATTATCCCGCGCTGGTTTGAGACCTGTTGACAAGCCTACGGCGTCGTTATTGTTTGCCGGACCAACAGGCGTAGGCAAAACAGAAATCGCTCGGCAGTTGTCGAAAATATTGGGATTATCATTTGTACGATTTGATATGAGTGAGTTCCAGGAAGCCTATACGGTATCTAAATTTATTGGTTCTGCTCCTGGCTATGTAGGCTATGAAAAGGGTGGATTGTTGACTGAAGCGATTCGATCGAATCCCAGATGTGTATTACTATTGGATGAAATAGAAAAAGCACATTCCAGTATTTTTGATTTGCTCCTTCAGGTGATGGATGCCGCTCGATTAACGGATAACTCGGGTAATGTTGCAGACTTTAAGAATGTCATTTTGATTATGACGAGTAATGCTGGCGGTAGAGAAATGGGGCAGCTATCCATTGGTTTTAGTCAGCATGTGGATCTTTCGAAGAGTGAGAAGGAGATCGAGAAGACATTTTCGCCCGAGTTTAGGAATAGGCTTGATGAGATTGTATTGTTCAATCCGCTTGCGCGCGAGGTCATGGAGAAGATCGTAGACAAGCTCGTTGGTGAACTTGAGAGCCGCCTTTCGGCGCGAGATATAAAGATTCGGCTTTCGCCAGAATCACGCAGTTGGTTAGCAGAACGAGGATACAGTGAATTAATGGGTGCACGCCCGTTGAACAGATTGATTCAGAAAGAAATTGCGTTTAAGCTTTCGGATGAGATTTTGTTTGGTGGATTGAAGGATGGCGGAACGTGCAACGTGGGCGTGAGCGCAGAAGGCGATCATTTATTGCTCAGGACTGTTTCGTAGCATCGTTTGTTGCGTTGAGTGTTGCCAAAATGGATTGAATTGCGGAGTAAATAGCGGTAATCTTTAGCAGTATGCCTTTGATAAACGAGGGCATTCGGTGACTAAAGGGTAAGTCCGTGCTGCAATTCAAACCTGGTGAGATTTTACTTAATAAGTACGAGATATCGGATCTAATAGGAGAGGGTGCTTTTGGTGGTGTCTACAAAGCACGCGATACCAAACTGGATCGTATCGTAGCCGTAAAATTTATTAGATCCTCGCCGGGATCTATTGAGAATTTTGCGTCTGAAATTGAGGCTGTTAAACGCTTAGAGCATCCGAATATTGCTAGACTCTATGATTATGACTTGATCAGAGGTGGGATACCGTGCCTAGTCATGGAGTATGTTGATGGTCGAGAACTGGGCGACATTTTATCGAACGAAGGTCCCTTTAATTTTGAACGCATCGGAGATGTAGGTTGTCAGGTTTTGGATGCTTTGGTTGAGACGCACAGCCGTGGTATCATTCACTGTGATCTAAAGCCTGAAAACATCATGTTAACGTCGCGTGGGGCAAAAAACGACGTAGCTAAGCTGATTGATTTTGGCGTTGCGAACCTCTTGTCGAAGATGGAGGATAACTCCAAAAAAGCGCTTGTCGGAACCCCACAGTATATGGCTCCGGAGCAGATACAGAGGCGTCAAATTGGACCTTACACTGATATTTATGCGATTGGTCTTATTTTGATCGAATTGTGGACAGGACAGATTGTTTTTGATGATCCAGATCCGCGCGAAGTCCTCCGGATGCAGATTAAAGACCCCGTTAAGCTTCCTGCAGAATTGGCCCAGACTGCCTTAGGTGCTGTCATTGAAAAGGCGGTAAAGAAGAATCCTCAAGAGCGCTATCAATCAACGCTTGAGTTTTATAATGATCTTAAACAGGCCATTGAGAAGATGAAAAATGAAGCTCAATGGCAGCATAAAATTAAAGAAAAGATTAACGCAAAACCGCAGGTTGTAAGGGAAAGAGCGTATCCTAGTATCTTTCAGGAAATTTCGGACGCAAGCTCGTTTGATAAATTTCTTAATTTAGATGTCTCGTATAATGGTCGACTTGGTGGAAAAAGCGGTAGTGTACCCCTTCTCAACGGCGTTGGGTCTTCAGATGTAAGACGTTCAGCAGAAGACAGCGCGGTAGATCCGTTTAAGTTGTTTGAAGGTGGGCATGAGTTTGACTCTGATGAAGGGATTCCTCCCGTAAAAGCTTCGTCTATTCCGTCGGGCGTACCTCAGCTCAAGGATCCCTCTGAGTCAGAGGGGCGCAAGAGTAATCCTAGGGAGGCTGCGGCTGTACGGCATGAGAGTTTACATTTCGGCAGCTTGCATGAATCTCTTTCTAAACTCGAAAAGATGGATGCGCTAGAGAAGAAAAGTGCACCCTTAATCAAAGACTCAACAAGCGGAGACAGTGCAGTCGCGAATGACCGTGAAAGCGAAGTATCATTGAGTAGTGTGATTCCATCATCAGGATCAATCCGCGCATCTTTAAAAGACACTCAGTTTCGATCTACCGGGGTTGCATCGCGTCCGAATGTTACGAATTCTAAAATTCCAGTTCCGCAGAAAAAGTCACGCGGATTCGGTATGGCTGTTGTCTTTGTTATAATGTTGCTTTTGCTTGTTGGCGGGTATTTTATTTATTCTTCAGACATGCTTAGCACTCGAACAGCATCGAATATAACCTCTAGTGTTGAGCAGAGTGCTCAGCAAATTGATACGGCGATTCCAGGTGTACGTCGTGCAACGGTTGTTTCTGTCGGCAAAATCATGGCAGATGTTTCCTATGTATCGGCTGTGAAGGGAGCAGTTTTTGATCCTAGTAAAGTAAACAGTTATGATATAATTGGAACGCCCGTTACAGCAGATATCTATGTTCAAAAACATTTGACCTGCTCAAGCACGCCGTGTACAATTTATACTTATGGTGATCCTAATAAAATAGAGATAGAGATTCGTAGTGAAGCAACGGCCAGAGAGCCGTCAAAGACGCGAAAAATGCTTCTTTCGGAGCACAAAGATCCCAAAGCAGCAATCATGCTTAGTGTGCCGTAGCTTTAGGATAGAGCTCGATTCGTTCATGGCTTAATGGTGACTTCATTAAAGCGGCATTTACCAAGGCAGAGCAAAAAAAGATTCTCACATCTAGAATAGATAATCAAAATGATCCTAGCTGGCGCATGCCGGGGGGGCAAGGCGACGAGCGACAAGGTTTTCTTGCTTAGCTTCGCTGAGGCAAATAAGTATTTCAGAAGCGATGAAGATCTCCAAACTGCAGCGACACCATACGCCAGGAATCAAGGTGCATGGTGTATAAAACCTCTGTATTTGTCCTAATTGTGGCTTTGGTCTTCGGGCGCCCCCTTCTGGCTTGCGGCGCTTATAATTGATTTGAACTTTGAATTATTAATAAAATTGCATGTTGATTGTGATGCTATTTTGTATAAACTAGAGCGTATTGTAGTGATTGGTGTGAATTGCTATAGATATATTGTGATCATGCATACATTAATCGGTCGTTTTAATTATACATTATTGAGATGAGTGTACGGATACGCAAAATGCATTGTGTATGCTATTTATGTGGTCACTGCTGTCCCACAACATATTCTCATTAACTGTAACGAAATGCGCTCGTTACAGAATTTTATACTTTTCTTATTCTCATTCTGTCCTGTGGACGGCCCAAAGGGACGTCGTATTGAGGATGCACCTTTGGAATCCCGCATTCTTTTGAGAGCGTTTGACACATTTCTTCGTCACCTTCCTCAATCCTTTCGGTTACAGCCTTAAGGCCTCAAGGATCTTCGTCGTTTCCTCGAACTGTATTCAAACGCTCTCAAAATATCAAAAGCTCATCGGCGGGCACGAACTTGACTTCGTCTTCAACATGCGCGCCCGCTGCTTGCCTTCGGCTTCGCGACGCAGGCGATTTAACAGTAATCTTAGGTCTTTTTCATGCTTAGAAACGACTATATATCGATAAAACAAAGCTACAATAGAGTTAGCAGAGTATTCTAGGAAAATTTCGTGGGACAGCAGTGTTATGTGGTATTGTAATCCTATGGTTTTGATAGTGAGTCTTAAGTTTGCGTGAAGGGGCGTTGCGGGGAAGGATTCCCCGCAGAGGGGGTAGCGGCGTATCGTAGCTTTGTATCATTTTGAAAATTGTAAAAAATATTAGTGAGTATATGTTTTGTACTAAGAAATGATGAAGATAGACGCTCAGGGGGAGACTTCTCCCTACAAACAACTACACTTGAATCTGTATGTGGCACGTGATTTTGGAGTGTGTCTGGAGAAAGGAAAAAAATCAGAAATAAGCGAGCATTATCTAGATATTGGCATGAATTATTATGTGCAAAAAAAAGCAATTTCTATATTGCCATAGCGCGTTTATTTGTTCATATATATGAAAAATTTGGTGAGGTGAATCCTCACTGTTTATTGGTCCAAATAGAATTGGAGAAGTGTCATGTCAGAATTTGAACTTGAGCGTCATGGGCTAGAAGGAAAACTAGGCAAGCAGGACAGCGGTTTCGTTAAAGAGGATTCGAATCGAGCGTTGTTGGAGTCTTTGAAGCGTTCGACGAACATTGCGGCGGATCTTTCTGCACTGTATCAGGAGCGTCCGTATGTATATGCGCGTGTGATGAAGCAGTTGACGGGCGTTTTGGGCGGATCGAAAGTGCGTCGTCTTCATACGACTGTCCAAGAAAATGCACGTCAGGCGCAAGTAGAAGCCGAACGAGAGCTAGCTCAAGCGAACCGCAACTCGCTTCACAAAAAATCATCGTCTGGCCGTGCGAGTGCGAATGGAGGCATTGCGGCAGGAAGTTCTGTGGCAGAGGGTGGCAGTTTAGAGAAAGAGCTGACACTTTTCGGCGTGAAAACGAAAGTGAAATACAGCAGTGAAAACGGGAAGCACACGATTGAGTGTGACAAGTGGAATATTCCGTTTTTGAAGAACATCACTGGAAGCGCGACGGTGACGAATTCTAAGCTTTCAGAGATTAATCTGAGAGCGTCGCTGTCGACGGATTTGCTTAAGGACACGAATGTCACGCTCACGCTGAAAGATCCGAAAGGAACTGGGCAGTTTAAGCCATTGGGTGGATTTAGCACATCGCTAGAGATTCCTGGCATTGACGATCTCAAAGTTGGATTCAACATGACGCAGGATGGCGCGTCAACGGTATTGAAGGGGCAGATCGCGACGACGGCGCGTATTTTCGATACTGTCGATGTCAGTGCGAATGGTTCGGTGTCGATAGGTGAGAGCACACAAATTGATACGACTTTGACGGCAAAGGGAAATACGAAGCGTCCTGGCGGTGGAGCTGCGCAAAGTGGTATGGCTTCTGACGGAGCGATGAGCGGTTCTGGCATAGGCTTGAGCGGTACAGTTACACTGAGTGCGCTTGATGGAGAGATCACGAGTGCAACGGGCACGTTAACGGCAAAAGGGTTGAATTTTGTCACAGATCCGTCTTCCGAGGTGACGTTTAAGGTATCGCACACAGGGGATGCTTTTGAAGCTGAGATGAGCAGTGTTTCACTGAAACCTTATACGGTTCCAGGAACAGGGGCAACGCTCCAGCTTACGATCAATGAAGCTTCGTATACAGTAGAGAACCAGTTTGCGGCCTCGGGTCACGTTGAGGCGTCGCTTTGGGATGCTGTGAAAGCAGAAGGCGATGTCAGCTTCACGAAGAATAAGCTTGAGAATGCTACGTTAACGGTGAGTGCAGATAACTTTTCGATTCCCGGCACGAAAGCAGGCGGCGAGCAGAAATCTGGTGGTGAAGGCAAAAAAGTTTCTCCGATATTGTCAGGTAGTTTGACTGGAACGGTTGATATTACCGAAGGGGCGTTTGAAAAAGCGAGTATTACAGGCAATGTGCATTTGAGTGCTGCGCAACAAACGGTCAGTTTGAACGTGGATGCATTGGATATTGATGCGCAAGGTGGTGTCAGTGGTGAATTGAGCTTAGGTCAACCGTTTGCCATGGGATGTGCCACCTTGACGGAGTGCAATGCACGATTTGATAGCGCAACAGACAATATTTTGACGCAATTTGATGGATCCATAAAGGTGGATCACAAGAATCTTAGGAGCGAAGACCCTGGCATAAGCATTCATTATGCAGCAGGTGTGATTAAATGTGACGGTATTGTCAAAGTTCTCCAGAACGACGAATCGGAGATTGCGACTTCGACGCTCGACATGACGGTCGATTCAGAGTCTTTAAATGCGACATGTGATATCGTTTTATCGAATGATCTTGCCATACCGGATGCTAATAGCAAATTCAAAATTTTAACTGGAGCCCAAGCGCATGTAGCCATCGTAGACAACGAGATTGCCCCGCTTGAGTTTTCGGGTGATTTTAAATATGGCGCTGATGCAGATTCGAAAAAGGGTTCTGGTGGAGCGGAAAACGCCTTTTCGTTTAGCGGCAACGTGAAGGGTGGAAAGTATGATTTGAGTACGGGATCGTTTGACGGCGTTGTCAGTGGTGTTATTGACAGTGATCTAGCGCTTGGCAGTGAAAAGATTGGCGTAACGCTTCCTCAATCGTATTATGGGGCAGGCAACGAATTATATATTACATTTGTTAATTCCCAACCGACGACTGTAAAAGGCACGATCACAGCAATCACTGATATCAAACTTAAGAATGACAATCTTAAGGGTTATATTACAGCGGATATTAAGAACTTTGATTGTGATAAAGGTGAGTTTACTGGCAAAGTGATGGCGAAGCTCACAGAGAACTATGATCTTTATAAAGACAAAGGTGGAGATTCTCTCGTACTTCAGGGTAAACGCCAGTGTGGCTTAAATCTTGAAATAGAAGCAAACAAAGTCACGGGAATGGACTTGGATTGTGTTGCTAAGCTTACGATTGCGAATGACAAGTTCACTCAGAAAAAAGCTGTATTCGATCTCAAGATGCAGGACGCATCGATTGATGTTGATACGCTTGCTGTATCTGGCAATATTTCAGCGCATTTAGATGGTGATGTCGAAATGAATGCGCACAACGGTGAGACAAAAGTCACCGTGTTGGATGGTGGCGGTCTTGATGTCGTCATCAAAGATGATGAGCTTCAGAGTTTTGACGTCAGGGGCGACTACGAGGGAAAGACAAGCATTCTCAAAACGACGACGCCTATCGTCTTCAAAGGCAGTGCGGGCGTGAGTGTAGCGCGTGAAGGCGAGGAATACGTTGTTTCGGGTGATGCTGACATTGAGACCGTAGGTGATTGTGTACTTGATGCGATTGAAGGCGTTGATTCCATTACGCTTAAAGAGGGGTCAAGATTTGGCATTGTCTTTAGCAACGAAGGCATTAGCAGCGTATCCGGTGCGTTCCAGCTTGATTACATTTATAAAGAGGCAGAAAACAAATATTTGCCTGAGGGATTTGGAGCCAGCTTAAAGGGTGAAAATCTAACGTGCACGTTGGGAGATAAGCCTTCGTTTGATGGAACCGTTAAGCTGACGCCGATAGGCGATATTAAATTTGTGGCAGGTGAAGGGGGCGCAACTGCTGAATTTACACTGTTAGAGAAAGGTACGTCTCTTGATGCAGAAGTCGCCGACTCAAAGTTGGTGAGATTCCATGGCGATGCATTTTTTAATGCATCTGCGGCACTTGAAGGCACGACAAATGCAGCAAAACTTAATATAGAAGACGGTTCAGCATCAGTCGATCTGAACGTTGAAACAGGTGAGATTAATTCTCTTGAAATTACGGCGAAAGTCGAATTGACAGCTAATCTGTCGGATGCACTTACAGTCCAGACGAGAGATTGTACAGCAACTGCACAGTTTGATTCAGAGGGTCTTGTCTCATCTGATTTCAGTGGTGCATTGGATTTGGATGTAAAACTACCCTCTTCAGATGAACTGTTGACATTAGAATTGGCAAGCGAATCGCTCGCTTATACGCGCGAGAATAGCTTCAATGGTGTTGTCACTCTGAAATGTGCCTCCAAAACGAAACTTGGAGATTTTACCTATAATGATAAATCTTTTGAGTATGGGCTAGGTACAGCAGAAGGTCCTGCCGCAAGCGTCGAAACAACGATCTCAGAAGGTAAAGTCACCTATCTTACGGGGGCAGCCGGTCTCTACCTTACGCAGACAGGTGAGGACGAAATGGGTCTGCTGAAGGTCCACGGGGATGTTGAGTTCGCATATGATGTCGAAAATAACAATCTCATTCATGCATCGGGGTCGGTGTCGATTGAAGAGAAAAAGTTGTTTAACATTTCCAGCACAGAATCATTGTGGCTGAAACCGTCAGAGGCAACTTTGGAGATCGATAACAGTACCTTGACTGGTGTTCGTGGCCAAGTGACGCTTGAAATGCAGGATGAAGACGGCGGTTATCTTGAGTTTAAGACGGCAGGTGATTTTGACTGTATTGATCCTGATAAGATCAATGGTACTGTTACAGTCGCTGTTACGCGTGAAAAAGCCATTGGCAAACCGACTTCATCGGGTTACCAGTTTGTCGTATGTAAATCGAGTGGGTTTAAGTGTGATATCGAAGAAAATAATATTACAGCCCTGCACGGGAACTTTGCCTTTAAGATCGAAAAGGACAAAGAAGAACTCTTTAGAGGTTCTGTAGAAGGTGATTATACGCCAGGTGGTGAGGACACAGAATCAGATCTTACCGCTAGTGGTCAGGTTGAACTTAAACGTGATCTGGCCATTGATCCTGCTGGAAAATTCAGACTTGGAATGGGTACTTCTGCCAAGGCTGAAATTAAGAACAGCAAGATTACCCAAATGGATGGTACGCTCATTGTTATCATTGCAGGTCCGAAAACGGCTCAAGGCGAATCTAAGGGAGAGATCCGTGTCGAAGCCAAGGGCTCCATTGATGTTGAGTCTGGTGTTATCAGCAAATTCTCCGGCAATGCTAGCCTTGAAGGGACAGGTCCGTTTGAACTCGGTGCTGGATTATCTTTGACGAGTCTCAATGCGCACGTAGGCATTGTTGATAACGATCTGAATGACATTTCCGGCAAAGTCGGCATGAAATATCAGAATAAAGGTTTCACCATTGAGGGCGGCTGTGATTCATTCCGTTGGGTTAAAGGTCAAAAAGGTGCAAACGACCAACTTGCTTTTGCAGGACATCTTTCGGTTCAAGCTTTCGAAGGTAAATTGGGAGGCGAAGTCGACATCGATTACGATACCGAGCAGAATGGTGGCGCTCCGAAGATCAATGGTAAGCTCAACTTTAAGATTACCGATTGGCTTGAGGGCATGATTGGTGTTCGCTTTGAAAATGGTTGGGACGATCCGATCGTTTACGGCGAAATGGATGTCAATCAAGTCGAACTTATGGCAGGGCGTTCGCTCTTTAACTTTACGAAAGATCTCGGGTTCTCTGGACAAGGCATGGCAGGCCCCGTTCCTATTACCTTTGGCGGCGGCATCGGTCTCGGTCTTAACGTTGGTATTAAGCCTATTCTCTTTAATGCAACGCTTAAAGTTAAAGACTACCATGTTCGAAGTGGAAAGGGAATTCCTGCTTTTTCGACCGAACTCCAGTGTACGTCAGGTCTTGAGCTCAAGGCTTCAATCGCACCATACCTTAAACTCGGCGTTGGTGTAGCCAATGTGCTCGAAGCAGGCTTTAAACTGAAAGGCTCAGCTAATTTCACGACCGCAGCAGATGTTACTATTGGTGGTGAGCTACATGGCGGTGAAGAGGGCTTGGGTGGTTCTCTTGGACTTGGCGTGGCTCTCACGGGCAGCTTCTCTGTCGACGTCATTCCTGAGTTGTACGCGGTACTTCTTGGTAAAGATTTCAATTATCCGATTACCACGTGGACATTCGATCTTGGCGATGTCTTTAGTTTCAACTGGGGTAAAAAAGTCGTCTTTGATGCACAAGGAACACGTCTTGAGGATTCAGGAAGTGTTAACAATCTTCCAGGTGCAAACAAAGAACAGACCCAAGAAGCGCATGAATCTAAGACTGCTGAAGTCGGCGAGGATTATAAAAAGGACGATAAGGGCAAAGAAAAGAAAGATGGTCCCAATCTTCCTGGATCACAGGCACTTGGTAGTGATGTCGGCGGTGCCAAACAAGAGAATGCTGACAGTAAGGGTGGTATCTCTGAGAAGATCGAGCATATCAAGAATGTTGGCAATATGATGAGTGCCTTTGGCTTCTTTGCTGAACTTATAGGCGGGCTTGTTAACGCTTGTACGTTCGGACCGGCTGGCGTTCTTATTTACGTATTGATTCGAGTTCTTGTCGATAATTTGATCGGTGATGTTAAGCAGGCGCTTGCTGATCTTAAGAAGGGATTCAATTCCCTCATGGCTCTGTTTGGCGGTATGGATGAGTTCCTTAAACTTATTCTGCCTCCTGATGTCTATAATATTTACATGTTCCTTAAGGACGCAGATCTTACTAAGATTAAAAATAAAGTCATGTCCCTTATGCGTGAGAAGTTCGAGAAAAAAGGTTACCCGGTTGCCGATCTTCTTCAGCCTGTTATTGATTTTGTCGGTGAGGAGTTTGATCTTCTTATCGGTATTGTCGAAGCTTTTAATCAGGGCGAAATTGTTAAGGGTATCTTTAAGGTGCTTGGATTTGTCGCGAGCTCCGTTAAGGCTTTCTTTAAGATGTGTGGCAAGATTCTTGATGTTATTAAGAAACTTCTTAAAGCGGGTATGGCTAAGGGAGATGTCTTCGTCCGCAAAGATGATTCATGGCAGGTCAAGATTCCTGGTTTCATCAATTGGAGTGGAGATGGCTGTGGTCCCATCGATTGGCCAATTTCACTCTTGGTCTACGAAACGCTTAGCAGCTGGATAGGTCTCAGACGCACCTAATCTGTTATTAATAATTTCAAGGGCGCTTCTTAGGCGCCCTTGTTGTTTATTCTTTTAGTTTTCGTGATTCAGCGCTTTATCGTTGCCACAATGGCGCCTTGGCCGTATATTGCGATTGCTTTTAACGGGGACGATGCCCCCTCTTCGAGCAGGTGAGATAATGAAAATATATAAATCAAAAATCCCTACAATGGCTGAAGACATCGCTCAACACCTCATGGACGAGAATGCGATTGAGGTAAACGATGATGAAAAAGAAGAATTTAGCCTTGATCTTCAATCTATTCTCAGAGCTTACGTTGACACGGATCGAAGAATTCATGAAGAAGCTCAGCAGATTTTAGCTGCACGCAACCTCGATTTTGGTTCATTCCATCGCGTGAAGCGCGATGTAGCTAAGAAATATAATTTTGCGGTCGGTGAAGATGCTATGGATTGGATCACAGACCAAATTATCGAAATGTTGTATCATACGACACATGTTGAAGAGGTTTGGGCTGATAATAACGATATCAGACGTATTTCTCGCAATGTCATTAATAAGTATTCCGCAATCGATAATGAAGTTGATGCTGAAGTGCGTAAACGTATCAAAAATCTTTCTGAGGGTTCTCTTGCGTGGGATACAAAATATAATCAGGTTCTCGAAGAAATACGTCGTTCTAAGGGGCTTGTTTAGTTCACTAGTGTTTTTATAGATATAGATCGTGCCGGCAGTTTCATATAAATGCCGGTTTTTTTTGTATATTGTTTAAATTTATATGATAACGCTTTCCTCTTTTATTGCTATTTTTCTTACGGGCATTGCACTTTCTATGGATGCTAATTCTGTGAGCATTGTCTATGGTATGCAAAATCGCCCGTTCAAGTGGAGGAATGTTCTCATCCCATCTGCTTGTTTTGGACTCGCTCAAGGGATTATGCCGTGCTTTGGTTGGCTCGGAGGAAAGCTTATTAGCGAGTATGTTCAGGCCATTGATCACTGGATCGCATTTGGTCTTTTGCTTATCGTTGGCGGAAAATTTATTTGGGATTCTCGCAAAGATGAGGGAGATGAAGAACCGGCGGCTATTACGAGCTTTTGGCCGCTTTTGCTCGCTTCTTTTGCCACGAGCATAGATGCTTTGGTTGTTGGCGTTTCAATAAACCTTGCAGGTGATCCACTCATTTTTTCAACTATTGTGATTGCCATTGTGACTTTTGTTTGTACGCTCATCTGCTCGTTGATAGGTTCAAAGCTTGGTGAAAAACTTGGAGACAAATTCGGTAACAAATTGCTTGTTATTGGAGGTATTGTTCTTATTGGTATCGGCGTTAAAATTTTACTCCAGGACACGGTGTTTGCTAATTAATTTGCAAGACTTGTGATAAAAATCGCAACTGCTTCAGTTTGCTTCATTGTTAGTACCTTTAAGAAGTCTCACAGACTGCAACAAATGAACACTGTGAAGATGTATTTATTCGCTTTTTGACATACGGACGGCATTTGTTATGCCGCCTCTTAAGAATCCTTGCGCGAACGTGACTTCGTATTCCACATGCTCGCCTGCTTGTTTTGAGCACTCGATATTTCCCTTTGGCTTCGCCGTGAATGCGTTCAGCTGCGAAAACCGTTCAATCCAAATTCATGTCCTAAGATATGTCATTTTTATTTAATTGAACGATGTATGAATTTGCATATTTACAAATGACAATTATTGGGACTGCGTTGAAAAAAATTACTTCTTAAATTACGAAGATAACTTATGCTGTTTTATAGTGGTTTGCAAGGCGTCCATGTATTTTGGGTTGGGCCAAGCTGCAGTTTGGGCCCAAATTTTGGGCCCCGCCCCCGCCTCCACCACCGCCGGTTTGTTCACCCTAGCTCTGCCGCCGGACAGACGCCTCCGGTGGCTTTGCCCGAGCATTTTTTGAGAGCTCTTCTCAAAAAATTTCGTGGTCAAACCGAAAAACTCCACAAAAAATTCTCTGTACCTGGATAGCGAGCAATGGGCACAGGAATTCGTTTGAGCATACTGCGCCGAAGAATTTAACCAGTTCGTCAACTGGACAAATTTTTGGCGGGATAATGAATAAAAGTGGGGGGGCCGCGGTAGCGGTAACAGATCAGTGATAATAGCTGCATGTAACGACCTTATCATAAATAGCAAAAGCGTTTGAGAGGAGAGCAAGCTTGTTTTCCTCACTACAGTAGTGCCATCGAAAATGATTTCGTTACGTTTTTAGAAGCATTTTTTATTTGAGATCACTGCTGTCCCACAACATATTCTCATTAACTGTAACGAAATGCGCTCGTTACAGAATTTTATACTTTTCTTATTCTCATTCTGTCCTGCGGACGGCCCAAAGGGGCGTCGTATCGCGGACGCCCCTTTGGAATCCCCGCG
>JAZRWH010000048.1:0-9672 GCA_045599585.1 Myxococcota bacterium | reverse complement strand
GAATGGATTAACTCCATTCGCAATGAAGATGATTATGAAAAAGCGATAAATATCGTCAATCAATCCAAGCGGCTTCTCGATCTCACCGTGAACGGCGATGAAGCAGCTGTCGCGCAAGCCCTGAACGATTCGCACGAAGAGCTGTGCTCCAATTTGCAATACAACAACGAAGGCTGTTTTCAGAGCGTCATTCGACTGGCCTATTTTTACGCAAACACGCGCTACACCGTCGTGAACGAAATGCCCGGCGGCAAGGGCTTTGCCGATATTGCATTCATTCCCTATATTCCCAATATTCCTGCGATGATCGTCGAACTCAAGCGTAACAGCACGACCGAAACTGCGCTGACGCAAATCGAGAATAAACAATATTGTAACGCGCTCACACAATATCAGGGCGATCTACTGTTCGTCGGTGTGAATTACGACGAAAAGACGAAAGTGCACACGTGCAAGATACGCAAGTTTGTGGTGTAAGAATCGTATCTGCTCTGCCTATTATAATAGAATGGAGCCGTATCGCGATACGGCTCCAAGATGTTCTATTTTATCGGAAACTGAAGTTCGGTCATATATTCATCGGCACTGGACTTATTCCATGGCCCATCGATATAGCATTCTCTTGGTAATTCGCTGAGTTCGTAACCGTTTGGGCAAAATTGAATCGCCCGATGGAGATGATCTAAACGCAATTTTGAGTCAATTTAGCGGACAGATGTATTTTGCAATACCATGATCAAAAAGCAAGCCGGCGCGTATTGAGCGCATAGAGACGTGTCGCGACACGTCTCCAATGCGCGAGAAGCGGAGGCCAATGGGGAAAAATTATGTTTTTGCGAGCAGCCAGTCTATAACATTGATGACTTCAATGCCATCATAATTACCCATAGTCATGCGATCAAGAGTCAGTATGCACTTTTTATATTGATCTCGAATGCCTCGAAGGGGACGTATTTCGCGCTCAAATGTCATTTCATCCATGAGCGATGCCGTTACTTGAATATATTCTGAAATACCGTTCTTCTTCACGACGAAGTCGATCTCGACTTGATCTAAATAGCCAACATGAACTTCAAAACCACGTCTGAGTAACTCTAAATAGACGATATTTTCAAGACATGCGCCTAAATCATGCTGCGTTTTAGATATAAGTAGCGTACGAATTCCAAGATCAGTAATATAATATTTTTTATTTGTTTTTAATAGTTGTTTTCCAGAAATATTATATCGCTCTACGGGGTAAATAATATAAGCTTCTGTTAAGGATTCGATATATTCACTGATCGTCGTTTGTGAAACTTTTCGTCCTGATGACGTGATATAATCTGCAATACTCTTGTGTGAGATTATACTTCCTATCGAGTTGGCTAAATAACGAATGATGCTTTTAAGCAGGTTAATATCATTGCTTTTACGATCATCTGTATTGTATTTTCGAAGCATTCGTTCTTCAATATCCTTTAGAATGATGGTATTGTATATTCCTTCAATATACATTCGCATTCTGGTATCATCCGATTTTAACTGTGATACATACGGGAAACCACCACTCTTGAGATATTGATAAAAACATAGATCTGAATTACTTTCTTCCGACAATTGACAATATTCCATAAATGATAATGGAAGCATTTGAATTGAAACATATCTGCCAGACAAAAATGTGGCCAGTTCACTCGAAAGCAAATATGCATTTGATCCGGTTAGATAAATATCGATATTATCGTTCAACGAAAGACTATTGATCACTTTTTCAAAAGAAGGAACTCGCTGAATCTCATCAAAAAATAGGTACATTTTATCATTAACAAGCCGCTCTTTGACGTATTGATGAAGTGCCCCATAATCGAGTAGAGGCTCGTTGTCCAAATCCTCGAAATTGATGGCAATCATCTGTGCGTCACTCACTCCTGCCTGGCGTAACAGTGATTGATACTGCTTGAGCAAAGTTGATTTACCGCAACGACGAATACCAGTGATGACTTTGATGACTTGCTCGTCTTTCCATGCCAACAATTGCTTTAAATACTCGGTTCGCTCTACTTCCATGCGTATTTTCCTTAAATAACAAAATCCCGAAATGGGGAGTTTTGTTCAATGTTAGCACAAAAATCCCGAAATGGGGAGTTTTGTGCTAAATCAACTCAGATAACAGTAAGGGTGATGTGTAGATGAGCGATTCCACGGGAATCCATCGAAACGTATCACAACAATGCGCCGACGCGTATTGAGCGCGTAGAGACGCAAAAATTTGCGTCTCCAATGCGCGAGAAGCGGAGGCCAAAGCGGCGTATTGAGCGCGTAGAGACGCAAATTTTTGCGTCTCGTTCGAGCGAATAGCCGCGATCGCGAGGCGTATCGACGAAGGAGATAGCCGAGCACCACCATCATCCCATTCCCTCGCCATGATCCCCGGTTTGTGCTAAACATGGTGTTGCGCGCGATGTGCGCTCACACAAATCGAGAATAAACAATACTGTAATGCACTCAAACAATATCAGGGCGATTTGCTTTTTGTTGGTGTGAATTACGACGAAATGACGAAAGAACATACATGCGAAATTAAACGGTTTGTAAAATAACCCCCATAAGTGTTCTGTTATGATATTAATTATTTAACGGCGCATTTTCATGCGCCGTAATAAACACGTGGCGGCGTTCGATGGTCGTTATCAATACGCTGCACTGGACTGCACAGGCTAATTATTCGAGCACATCTTGCTTCCCAACGCACGAGCCTTTGCCAAATAATCTCCAAAAGTTTTCTCTCGATGGGCGATTTTTGCCTCGGGATCAAACATCGTCCAGTCGTATTTGCTATAATCGTTAACCTGAACGGTGTTACCGCAGCTCAAGATTTCGGTTGGGCCGACAAATCTATTGAGCGTTTCTCTGTATTGCCCCAGTAAAGTAGTATAGCCAACAGCATCATACATCTCTTCTGCACAATTGCTCGTCATAATTACAATGACTGGAATCATATGCTGATTACAGTTTGGCGTTTCTTTATTATAGGTAAGGACTTGAAACACTAACCTTTCATAAAGCGCTCGAAAACTTGCTGTCATATTTCCAAGATAGTTTGGAGAACCGATGATAAGACCGTCTGCGTTTCTTATCTTTTCGAGTACATCCGTCAAGCCATCGCGACACACGCATTTGCCATACGTTTTGGCTTGCTTGCAACCAAAGCATGAAACACATCCTGTATATCTTTCCAATTTAAAAAGATCGATATACTCAATCTCAGCACCAGTCTCCTGTGCGCCTTTGGCGGCTTCTTTAATCAAAAGATCAGTATTCCAACCACTGCGTGGACCGGCATTAATCGCAATAATTTTTTTCATGTTTTCTCCGTTCAATGCGAAATACGTGGCAAAAGATCATGACGAATTGTCATCATCTTTTAGGCAATTCTTAGCATGACAATGTCTTTTGGCAATATAATTCCAGCTATAAAACTGCATACTATTGTATAAAAATAATTCAGATTAAATCAATTATCAAATTGGGAAAACAACACCGACGCCAAAGACCGTTTCCCTCAACATGCCTTCACCCCGCATAGATTGAAAGCTCAAACGGTAGCCCACACGCCCCACTAAAATTTGACCAGCCCGCATTGCACGTGCATTCTGGCGCATCGTGGCGCAAAGCCCAAAAAGACATTGTTTTGCACGAGAAAACACATGAAACTTCTTACAGACTTTGACGGAACTCTCACGACAATCGACCGCGAATATGCGTTCGAAGAACACACGCTACATAGCGCAATCCGCGCACTTTGCCCTGATGAAGCAACTTTTAGTGCAATGCTAACGGAAGCGCGACAAGCCGTTTTAAACGCCCCTGAACAGCACGGTTGGATCTTTGGTGGTCGCATTACAGCATATAGTGATGAAGACCTGTTTATGACAATCGCTTCTCAAATGACACTTTTGGACAGGTGGCTAAGCGAAGGATGCGGTACGTGTCAGGCCATAAAACGCGCCCTCGTAAAGGCTGAAACATCATTTATGGCACTCAATGAAGACGCCCATCGTGCTATGAACACGGAACCCCCATCCCCGATGAACACACCAGATCCTGAAACGGTACACGTCTTACAACAGATGCTCGATCGAGGCGACGAAATCGTCGTTGTCAGCAATTCTTCGACGGCACGCATCATCGAAAAACTACGTTGGGTTGGGCTGGATGCTGCCGATCATGAAGTTTCGCCATCTTCAAAAATCAGAGTTCGCGGCTATGCAGGCAAATTTGCTGTCGACGAATATCCCCAATTTGTAACTTTTGCAGGCCGTCCCATTGACACAGCACGTTCAAAATACCGTGCCGTCATCGAAGAAGAACATCCCGATATCATTACAGGGGACGTGTTTTCGCTCGACATCGCCCTACCCTATATGATCGCCCGAGAAGATCCACGCTTTCGCGAAATGCATTTGTGCCTCCGCAAACGAAGCTATACCCCTGATTGGGCTTTGCGTTGTATCGCAGAGACTCAGTCGCACCACGGACCGCATATGCACGTCATTCATAGTTTTGCAGACATCTTGTCAATCTAATATACACAATAATTCCATACGCGCTGTAAGCTGCGCCACAAGCGAAGAGGGGGTAGCGGCGTATCGTCCGTATCTTCATCAAGAGACGGACGATAGCCGCTCAGGGGGAGACTTCCCCCACATATAACGAAAACCAATCCTGTGCTGTACAACGCTGTTTCATTTCACATACATAAAATATCATGAAAAAGATTCTTTTAATCACGCTCAGTATGACCGCACTCTGTGGCTGCAGTAGTCCATCCATCGAGTCTGCTACATCAGACAATGTCATCAAACGATCCTTCGATGATCTAACGACTGATCTGATCATGCCTTCGACGGCTATAAAAACGCCTTCAGGCTACGCATACATTTATCTTTCACAAGGAGATGGCACAGAATTTACGCCAACAACAGCAGTACGACTCCACGTCAAAGCTCACGATATCGTGACAGGCAAAAGCGAAGACACAATGACCGTCATGACAGCAGCCCAAGCAGGCCCGTTTTTTGGTGAGCTCATGGCCGTTTTGAAGCTCGGAGATCGCATTCGTGTATGGGGCGAATCAGAGGGAAGGGTCTGGGATTTAGCTGCCTTGGAGGTTGCGCACGAGTACGACGCCCCTGCCGATTTAACACCGCCAGTCGAAGCAGAAGAAATCAATGGCGCTCGATGGCTACTTCTCGAATCCGGACAAGGCGATAAACTCACGCACAACCAAGCCGTACGCTTCCACGCAACGCGTTGGGATGCATCAAATGGTGCCGTTCTCGAAAGTACGCGTGCTGGTGAAGGCATGTTGGCTCTCTTAAATAATGATATGTTTTACCAAGATCCCGTACATGCCGCCCTTTTGGAACAACTTTCACCTGGCGCGCACGCTCGCGTTTGGATCGCTGCACCCGCGCAAGAAGGGTTTGTCATCGTCGAGGATCTATGGATCGTTGAACACCTCGAGCAATACGACATTCCGTCAGATCTTACGCCACCAGACAACGCAGAAATGATCGCCCAGGGCGCCTACATGCGTATTGAAACCGATTCTGGCACACCAACATTAGTCGAAGGTAATGATGTCAAAGTCGATATGACCTGTTGGAATGCTGACAACGCAACAATTATCATGGCCTCGAGTCTCACGGATCAGGAAACGGTCATGCACCTTGATGACAACCTTGGCGTCTGGTTCGAATTTATGAAACGCGCCAAACGTGGCATGACATTCCGAACTTGGACTACGCCCGAATCCATGCCCGAAAATGTCGGTATGCCAATGACATGCCGTGTGATCATCCCCTAAGGATCATCCAAAAAACTTGACAAAATAAGTGCAAGCCACCAAAAGGTGCGGGCCTTTTGATATTCATAAGGCTCATAACACTCCGAATGGCGTCGAGTAATCGACGCCGTTTTTTTGATACCATTCTGTATTTTTGCGCAACTCGCTCGGGACATAAAATGAATTTTTCAATCAATACCATAATGCTCTGCGTCGGCATCGGCCTCGTTCTTTTCATCATCGTTATGGCGTTCGGCTCAAATGCAATGGGCAAAGCTATCAAAGAAGCACGCCAAACAAAAAATGCACAGCCAATTATTGATGCAATCGACAAAGATCCTAACGCGGATATTAAATCACTGTTCAACGGCGCCATCAAACAGTTGTGGGACAGCTACGACCGCGAAGTCGCAACTGATCTCATCAAAGCATTTCTTGAACGCATCGATCGAACCCCCATCGCCCAATTCTGGCTTAAAACTGTTTTGGAAGTCGAACCTGAACTTGCACGAAAAAAACTTGGTGCTGACTTCATCCAGGCCCATACGCATGAAGATTGCGCGGCCAAAAGTAGCTGCGGCGGCTGCGGTGGTGGCAAATGTGGCAGTGGCAAATGCGGTGGCTCCTGCAAATAATCGATTTGATCCAACGCCCAAGAACATGACTTGAGCCCCTTTGATGCTACAGTCAAACGTACAAAAGTTCTCAATATATCAATTATATAAAGGCGCTTTCGAAGCGCCTTTAAACGTTTTTAGCGATTAGGCCGCTTTTAGCGAGTTCAAACAAAATTACTCCAAATTAATATTTTAGATAACGAATGGCGAAAAATGTCACAAACAAATCACAATACCGATTCTGAAGAGCCAGAGCGCACAGACGGTGCACAGCTTTCTCAAATCGCTACTCACACCCCCAATAAGCCCCAATCTAACGATAAAACAGAACCGCCTCCCAAACAGAATATCGCTAAAGGCCTTGCGATGATGATTGCCTGTGGCCTCTTCATCGGCACAAGCTCCGTACTGTTCAGAGTCTATGGCGAAAATCTCCCTGAACTTGAGTGCGCTTTTTTTAGAGGCGCTATTGGCTTCGTTATCCTGCTCATTCTCATGGGCTCCGGTATCAAAAAGATCCCTATCGGCAACCGCAAAGGCCTTTTGTTCTTACGTGGGTTCTTCGGATCAGTCGCATCGATGCTCTACATATGGGCCATCTATCATATGGAAGTCGCGCTCGCGAACGGCCTCAATCAGACATCTCCTATCTTTGTCTGCATCTGCGCATCGATCTTCCTTCGCGAACGATTCGGTTGGTGGATCTATCTCTGCGTCGCCATCGCGTTTGCAGGCATGACAATGATTGTGTCGCCTGACTTTTCGACAATCAATAGTGCAGCCATCGTCGCCGTTTTATCTGCAGTCCTCTCGGCATTCGCCTATACGATCATCAAAAAACTTCAAACGACAGAGCAGAGCGACACGATCGTTTTGTGGTTTTTTGGTATGAGTACCCTTCTGCCTATCTTTACTATCCCCTTCTCTAAACCGTGGCAGATTCCTAACTGGCAAGATGCGCTCGGACTGCTCAGCGCTGGTGTAACGTGCCTCATCGGTCAACAGTTTATGACGCGCGCCTATCGATACGCCCCAGCGACCATCGTTGCTCCCTTCATCTACGTCTCGACACTATCAACACTCGTCATCCGCTACATCATCTGGAATGAATTACCTAACGCAAACAGCCTGCTCGGATGCGCAATCATCATTATGTGCGCTATTGGTATCGGTATTCTGCCAAAAAATAAAAAGACGGCCTAAAACCTTAATCCTTCATGGTGCTTAAAAGGGGGAAGTCTCCCCCTGAGCGGCTATTTTCCCAAAAGCGCTCCCCAGTCGCGCTTTTGAAAAAATACGCCGCTACCCTCTCTAGCGGCAGCGCCAAAATGAAATTCTTAAGCGCATCCTAACAATGATTAAACGAGCAAATACATTTACTGCAACGTTTTCCGAAAATAAAATTTGACTTATCAACCATACAGGCATAGAAGCGCCGCGCTCGCCTTTGAGGTTTACCTTTAGCCCAGGTAACTCATTGAATGTTCGTATGCGGGCGTTCCATCAACACTTTTCATAGGAGAAAGACATTGGAAAGTAAATCTCGTGAATTAGGGGCCCTCCAGGTTGCCGTTGAAGGTTCTAACCTCAACCGCGCTATCAATCAGCTTAAACGACATATGGCTCGTGAAGGCGTTATGAAAGAACTCAAACGTCGTCGTCATTATGAAAAACCCAGCATCATTCGCAAACGCAAAATGAAAGAAGCTGCTCGCCGTCGTCGTAAAGAAGCTCGTCGTCGTGGCCGTTTTGTGTAATAAAACGCTTCAGATTTATCGATCTTATTTATCGATTTATTGATGAGTATTAAAAAGCCGTCCAAATGTTGGGACGGCTTTTTTTGTATCTAGATTTTCATTCCTTAAGTTCTATCCCTCCAATACGGGCTATTGGCTTTGCCAATACGCCCGTTCTGCCTGGCTTCTCCGACGCTTCACGTCGTCCATACGCCAGGCTTTTTTATCTTTGTTGCCTCCTACAACGACTCTAGCAATTACGAGAACATAAATATAGTTTTTCTAAACTAAGTAAACATAATCACACAAAAATCTAATCATTAATTCATTAATTTATTTGACTTGCGTAAACGAGCGAGTGATAAGCGTCTTTGTCACTGAACAAACATAACCGTTTGTTCACTCACAAAGGAGACCTAAGATGACATACGACATTTTATCCCCCAAACTCGACATTATCTTCAAAAAACTCTTCACAGACCATCAAGATTTACTTCTAATTTTCGTTTGTGACTTGCTATCGATTAACGAAAAAGATGTTCAGGCCATTTCACTGCATAACAATGAACTTCCGCCTGATATGTATGATGGAAAGCTTAGTCGGCTCGACTTAAATCTCAAGTTGAACGATATACATTGTCAATGTTGAAATACAGCTCAGATCTCAACGTGATTTTTTCGATCGCACACTGTATTATTGGTCTAGGCTCTATACATCAGAGCTAAAGAACGGTGAACCGTACAAAAAACTCAAAAGAGCAATAGCAATCAACATTGTCGATTTTAATGTCTTCGAACAAGTCTCCGACTGGCACTCAGAAGTTGTTACTGTGCGCAAAGGTACGCATGAAGTCTTTTCAGACAAATTCCACATTCACTTTTTTGAACTCAAAAAAATACCTAAAACACAAAGCTGCGAAAGCTTAAAACACAAAAAGCGCCTGGAATTGTGGATGCATTTTCTCAATGCCCAAACCCGAGAGGATATGCAAATGTTAAACGATACGAATGATCCCTACATCCATCTTGCTTCTAAAGTTATCATGGATCTGAGCGAAGATACTCGCTTAAGAGAAATGGCGCGTACGCGTGAAAAATCAATACGTGATGCGCTCTCTGAACTTGCAAACGCAAAAGACGAAGGCTTTGAGATTGGCATCGAACAAGGAAGAGCTGAAGGAAGAGCCGAAGAAAGACAGAGGATGATCGATGCTATGCGCACTTCTGGCATGAACGAAAACGACATTCAAAAGCTTATCGATATAATTAGTTGAGACGCCTACCTTATGCTGACAGATATCATTGCTTATAAAGTTGTCAAGCTTATAACCTTTGAAGTAAAAAAAACGGATAGCGTCCACACGAGTTCGCAAAATCGAAAAAACTAAAAAAGCCATTGGAATTCCGGTAAGATGAATTTGCTGAAACTCTCATCGAGACAGGAGGAACCAATGGCGAGAGTAATAAATAGGACAGAACTTCTTGAATT
>JAZRWH010000047.1:0-23839 GCA_045599585.1 Myxococcota bacterium | reverse complement strand
TTAACGTAAAATGAGCAAATGATCGCATCAAACCTCCGTATGTGTAGTTATGCAAAATCATCATACACCGGATTGATGCGGTCCTTCTTCATTTTTATGCATTTGAAACGATAATCTACCGTCTCCCCCTGAGCGGCTATCTCCTCCGCCCAAGCTCTTTATCTTCGAAAGTCGTGCCTAGCACAACGATACTTGTCAACCACTCGCCACATCGAACCTAATTTTTGCTTCGTCGATACGCCGCTCCCCCCTCGCGCGTTGAACGTCGGGAAACAAAAACACTTTAGCATGAAGCGATGAACGCTTCGCGCTAAAGGCGAGGTCTTAGTTTGCCAGAAATAGCAGTCATCCAAAAGGCAGAAATGACACCAGTAAGACATTAAGTCCTAAAACTTGAAATGTACGTTAAATTGTGTTAGACGCTTCGGCCTTGCCGGAGTTTGCTTTTTTGCCGGCGTATCGCATTTTTAGACAGGAAGATAATCAATGAGTACCCTTCAAAGAAATGACCTTTGCCATTGTGGCAGTGGAAAGAAATACAAAAACTGCTGCATGAATAAGGATAAAGCCCAGGAAGTCCTCGCTCAGCAGAAGTACGATGTTCGCCGCGAGATCAACCCGAACACCACGCCTTACAAATTCTGGAAAACATGGAGCGCAGCCAACAGCAAACAAGCCTTCTCGCTCGTCAATGATCTTACCGTTGCCGGCAGCGAACTTAACGATGCGCTCAAAAATGCAGAAGGTTCTTTTGTTAAAGTTCAGAAAGACCTTGGTCTTCCTTACGAACCCGCTTGGACGCTCGACAAAATCAAACTTTCCGAAACGTCGTGCATGTTCCTTGCACATCTTAATGATGAAGACAAAACGGCCGACAATGTCGTTTCGATGCTCACGCTCAAACGTACCGACCAAGGACTTCGCGTAGAAAGCGTCAAAAAAGTCATTCGCGAAGCTTCGCCTGATTTCATTCTTTCATTTGACTTGTTCGGTGTTAAGAGCGCCGATCATGACTACCAGGTCAAATGCCGTGAAGGATGGACGCGTCCTGACCTTACAGATGCGTCAAGCCGTTTCACAGCGCCTGAAGCCTAATCAGATCTGTTGATAAAAAAACGCCGGTTCTCCGGCGTTTTTTGTTTACGCCCTTTCTTCGCAGGACTTTTGCTCTAAAGGATGTCCTATGCAGTCTTTACGAATGCATACTGTTCAGGAGCTCAATGAGCTTCTAAAACACACGATTTTTTCGGCCATTGATCCGGCCTCTGTCGAAAAGCTTCATCCCCTCATCGAAAGACGTTCAGTCAGTCGAGGAGAAGTCATTCGGAAGATTGGCGAGGAATATGGTGATCTTGTTCTTATTGAAGAGGGCAAGTTTTCGATGTGCGACGCTGATCATTCCGTATTAAATTCGTTAGGCCCAGGTGATTGTATTGGACCGCTTTCGGTGATCATTCACACGCCACAGATGTTGGAGACTCAAGCAACAGAAGATTCAGTCATTCTGATGCTGGATGCAGGATCACTTCGCATGCTCGAATACTCTGAGCCGCTTTTGATCATTCAGCTTTACAAGTGCATACGTTTAGCTGTTTCACCTAAATTCAAAGCAGTACAGAAACTGATGCTTGAGCTTTACCAATCTTAACCGGCCTTATCCCGCATGTTTTAATAGAAACAAGTTTATCAGCGTTCCAATTTGTGTTATATTTATAAGTGGAGTTGCGGAAACGCAAAAGTCATTTCAGGCGTGTTGAGTGAACATTCACAGCCACCTGAGTTTTTATACCCCCGATGGAGGATTTCGATGCGTACAAAAGAAGACGTTGAACAATTTATGATCGACATGGACCTCAGCTACGAAGAGGTTCGCGATGGCGTATTCCACATTAATGATGACCTTGAAGACATCAATGATATTTATGTGATTTTTACACCGCCTATCGTCACGTTTATGGTTCGCCTTATGCCGGTTCCTACAGAGAAGCGCGAAGAATTCTATGCAATGCTTCTCGAGCTCAACGGTCAGATGATCGCTGGTGCATACAGCATCGAAAACAATATCGTCTGCCTCTCTGACACACTGCAGACTGAGAACCTCGATTTCAATGAATTCCAGGCATCGCTTGAATCCATTGCAACTGCACTGATCGAGGATTATCCTCAGCTCGCTATGTATAACTTTTAATAACCACGCCTAGCAAAGGAGACATAAGCCATGGGAATTTTTAGTCGCCTCTCTACCATTTTTAGATCCAACGCAAATGCGGCACTCGACGCGATGGAAGATCCTGAGAAGATCCTGAATCAGTCCATCCTCGACATGCAGACCAGCCTCACCAACGCCAAAAAACAGGTTGCTGTTGCTATCGCAGATGAAAAACGTCTTCAGAAACAGTATGAAGACGAAGTTGCCAAAGCCCAGGAATGGGAACGCAAAGCCATGCAGGCCGTCAACGCTGGCCGTGATGATCTCGCAACCCAGGCACTTGCTCGCAAAGAAGAGTACGATCGTAATGCCGTTGAATACCAGAAACAGTGGCAGATCCAAAAACAAGGTACGGACAAAATCCGCGCTAAACTCAAAGAAATGAACAACAAGATTGAGGAGATGAAACGTCAGAAAAACCTCCTCATCGCCAAAAATCGCCGTGCAGAAGCTACCAAAGCTATCTCCAATACCCTCGCCGGTATCGATGATAACGGTGCTGCGAATGCCTTCGAGCGTATGAAAGAAAAAGTCGAGAAAAACGAAGCCGAAGCTTCTGCTACAGAAGAACTCGCCCTCGATTTCAGCGGCGGCGACGACCTCGACAAAGAATTCAAAAACCTTACCCCGACACCTGCTGCTCAGAGCGACGCTCTCGCCGCACTCAAAGCAAAAATGGGCAAAGGGCCTGCCACAACGACTTCCAACTATGGCGCAAATACCATTGCCAACGCCAACAGCTGGGATGACCTCTAATCGTTAGATCGATCCTTCGTCGATCCTTCTTTCGCTCTCGCCCCGAAACCTCCCGGTTTTCGGGGCTATTTTTTACCCTCTCCTCCACAGCTTTATCATGGACAGATCACTCGCAGACATTTCTTCGCTCGTACGTCAAAGCGCTAGCTTTATTTCTGGTCTTAAATCTGAAATTTCGCGCGTCGTCGTCGGACAAACACACATGATCGACCGCGCTATTATCGCGCTCCTCACTGGCGGACATCTGCTTCTCGAAGGCGTTCCTGGACTCGCTAAAACACTCCTCTGCAATACGATTGCCCTCGTCGTTGATTGCCAGTTTCAAAGGATTCAATTCACGCCGGATCTCCTCCCCGCCGATCTCATCGGTTCAATGACGTATCGTCAGGACACAGGCACTTTTACCCCTAAAAAAGGCCCTATTTTTGCCAACCTCATTTTGGCTGACGAAATCAATCGTGCCCCCGCTAAAGTTCAATCCGCACTCCTCGAAGCCATGCAGGAAAGACAGGTCACTATCGGCGAAAATACGTTTGCTCTGCCAAACCCTTTCTTGGTCATTGCGACGCAAAATCCTATCGATCAAGAAGGTACTTACGCGCTTCCTGAAGCTCAAATCGATCGATTTATGATGAAAGTTACTGTAGATTATCCATCGATCGAAGAAGAACGACTTATTTTAAGCAGAATGACCGATAATAATACCATCATTCCCACCCCAGTCGTTTCAGCCGCAAACCTCATTACTTCCGCTCAACACGTCAACATGGTTTACATGGACGAACGCATTCAAACGTACATTGTCAATCTTGTTTACGCGACTAGAACACCTGAACGCTTCGGCTTAAATCAGCTTTCGTCATTTATTGCTCACGGCGCAAGCCCTCGCGCAACCATCGCTCTTGCTAAAGCCGCGAAAGCTCACGCTTTTATGGATGCACGCGGTTATGTTCTGCCTGAAGACGTCAAATCCCTTGCCATGGATGTCCTCCAGCATAGAATTTCAATGAGCTACGAGGCTGAAGCTGACAACATCTCGTCAAATGATGTCATTGCCGCCATTCTTAACAAAATTGAAGCACCCTAAAATGCAAGAATTTATATTCTCTGCGCTATTTTTGTAAATTTGTATAACCTGCATACATAAATACGATTAACGAGAACGCAGCTTACAAATTACACAAAGGCTACTCGCATCCGTATTGGCCAAAGGCCAATAGGATGCGCAGCTGAGCGTATTGCGATAAGCAATAGCTCAGCCCAATTCAAATAATAATAAAAAAGGCGCCCCCTCACAGAGACGCCTTGAATTGTTATGATTGTTATGAATGATTAATTCATTTCCGGAGTTACGCAGGTGTAGTAAGTCTGGCCGTTTTTCGTTTCCTTACCACATTGCTGCTTCGCATCTTTGCAATCGTACTTGTAAAGCGATTTACCCTTCGTACCATCTTCTTTGGTAACATCGCCACAATAACTCAACAAGGTGCCATCACAGCTTCCTTCACTCGTTACGTTACCACACCCCATCGAGCAGATTGCATATTTATCCTTATCAATAACGCAAACTGAATCTTTACCGGCATCATTTGCACAATCCCAAGACTCGATCGTGCCATTAGCGCAGTATTTGGCAACGCCATTGACACATTTGCCAAGTTCACCTAGGTCTTCACAGGTATAATCATCTTTTACGCCTGGAGTAGAAGCTTTGTCGAGGCAATCAAAGTACGTCCCCTGCGCGTCAGTCGTCTCACCACAAACTTGATTCTTCGTCTTGCAATCGATTTTTTCAAGTCTGTTATCTTTGCAGTAACTGAGCATGGTGCCATCACATTTACCAACGTCCGTAATATTGCCGCAGTTAGAACGCTCGACGCAATCAAAATACTCATCGCCGTCTTCGTCTACCTTCGATCCACAAATCATGCCTTTCGTCTTGCAGTCAACTTCTTGAAGCTTGTTTTCATCATCACAGTATTTTACAACCGTTCCAGTGCACATACCAACATCGGTTACACTGCCACAGCTGTCTGCAGTCGGAACATCTTCGTGACGATCTTTGCGGTGTTTTTTGTCGTCATGGCAGCCCGCCATCAACAATATCGATAATGCCATCGTTGCACAAACCAGTTTCTTCATAATTACCTCCGTTAAAAATTCGGATGTGGATAAAAAGTAACATCCACCACACCGGCAGAACTCGCCGTATATGATTGCAAATAGTAAGCCACAGTAGCAAAATTTGCAAACACACGACCTTTTTTTCATCGAAATATGTGAAAAATAATACTAACCCTCCTCAATATACTGTATGGGGACTATGGTTTGACTATCTCAAACCTCTAACAAAGGCTTTAGAAGATGAAAATATTTGTACTGCTCGGTTGCGCACAGAACCCCGAAGAAAAGTTGTATTTGAGTGACAATGCTGCAACGTTTGCCCTCGATTCGCAAACAAGACTTATCAATGATTTCGACATGATTGGCGTTGAAGCTGCGGTTCGTCTCATGGAACAAGGCTGCGCTGACAGTGTGACGGTTTTTTGCCTTAATGGCGACAAAACGCTTCTACATAAGGCGTTGGCCATCGGAGCAACACGCGCTGTCATGGCAGAATTGCCCGATGCTGCGCTCACTCCTGGTATCGTTGTCCGCGAAGCTATCGCTGCTTGCGACGCCCCCAACGAAACCCTCTTCATCTGCGGCAAATTAAACGTCAATTTCGAATCTGCACAAACAGCTCAACGTTTGGCTGCCCAACTGCAGTGCCCTTGTTTGTCATGTGCAAAAAAGATTACTCCAACATCCGACGGAAATCTCGAAATTGAAATCGAAGACGACCGCGGAACACCGCGTTATCTCGTACACACCCCCGTCGTCCTCACGACCGACCTCAGACTCGCAGAACCGCGCTTTCCTTCCCTGCCAAACATTATGAAAGCGAAACGAAAACCCATTTCTTACTGCGAAATTTCGAATACATGCCCCGAAGTGTGGGATTTACAAACTAAATCACTTTTCGAAGCGCCAAGTTCTGACAAAAAATGCACCTTTTTAGGGCTACAAGATGCAGTAAAGTGCATTTTAGATGCAAAATTTAAACTTCAATCCCCACCCAATGATCAAATTCACCCATATTCATACGCATCCATTCCACAAATTGAAGACACTCAACAACCACTCAGTCTGTTATTTGTAGATGGCTCCGAAGTTTTGACGGAAGCTCGCTTTGAACAACTGAAACATTTTGCAAATTTGCAACACACTGAGCCTGGTTGCTTGGTACCCGAAACGCTCCTGGCGCAAGCAGTGGAACTCACGCAAAAGCATGGGGTTAGACTGAAGGTTTATCACGAAGATGCTGAGTTTGATGCTTCGAGTACAGTCTCTCAAATTGCAACAATTATAGCCTCGTTGAGAATTAACTGCGTATTATCAAGTCACACACCGAGGAATATAAGTATTTTAACCATTTTAGCAAGTGCTGCTAAGTTGCCTTTTTGTACCAACATGATGAGTCATTTGCAGGCACCGGCACGCATGATTGCATCGGGCAGATTTATTGAAGTGCTTTCATCCTTCAAAACGCCTTTTTTTGCGACCCTGAGTGACACATCCCCTCTCAACATTGCGCCCGTTGAGGCCGCATCAATTTCTTTTGCGCCCATTTTTGTACCCCAGCGCACCGCATACGAGCCCAATCAGAGCGAAGATACGCCCGAGGGAGCAAAATTGATTTTTTCGATCGGCCGAGGAGCAGTCGCGCAAATCGACAGAATACGTGCCTTAGCCAAACGCTGTGGTGCTGCAGTCGGAGCATCGCGCGTCGTTGTCGACATGGGGCTTATGGACAATGCGCACCAAGTAGGGCTAACAGGTCACGCTGTCGCGCCAAATTTATACGTTGCCTTTGGCATCTCGGGTGCAATTCAGCATTTGGCAGGTCTAAGAAATGCACCACAAGTGTTAGCCATTAATACTGACAAAAGTGCACCGATCTTTGATTTTGCCCATTTCGGTGTCATTGCTGATGTTGAAACGATATTATCAGCGTTAGAAAAATCGTTATAGCATGTAATCTAATATTATTTTTTGTAATTACAATAAGACGATCTGGTGGGGGAAGTCTCCCCCTGAGCGGCTATTTGCTTTGCAAATACGCCGCTACCCCCTCAAATTGTCAATATTTAATAATTTAATTTGTAATTACAAAGTTAAACATGCCGCAGTATTAAAATTTAAGCTGGGCGTATTGAGCCGCGAAGCGGTGAAAAGCCCAGCCGCCGGGTGTATTGAGCGAAGCGAAATAGGCCGGCGAACAGGACAAAAAAAGGGTCGCCCCTTTTGGAGCGACCCTTGAAAGCATTGGGAAGTAAAAATTACTTCTTGTTGCTGACGGTGATTTGCGGGAACGGAATTTCGATACCGGCTTTGTCGAGTTCGCGTTTGCACTGAATGGTAACGCGTTCGAGAACCGACCAGTAATCGGTGCCCTTGCACCAGCAACGGACGGAGTAATTGACGGAGGAAGCACCGAGGTCTGTAAGGACGACAGCGGGAGCGGGATCGCTGAGGACGCCATCGACTTTGCAGGCAGCTTCGAGAGCACGACGCGTAGCATCGAGGTCAGCTTCATAAGCGACACCGACGGCGACGTCAGCACGACGGAGGCCATCACTGGTGATTGCAACGCCATTGCGATCGATTTCGCGTTTGCACTGAGCCGTTACGCGTTCACGGACGGTCCAGTAGTCACCGCCATTACACCAAACACGAACCTGATAATTTGCGGTTCCGCCAGGGGTAACACCGAGGAGGTAAACCATGGATTTGCCTTCTTCGCATTCTTCGAGGGCGCCTTCAACGTTCATCGCACGGCCGAGAGCAGCGCGGATGGAGTCGAGGTCAGAAGCATAAGGAACGGCGATATCGACGTCAGCACGACGGAATTTCTGGGAGCAGTTATCGATGGTAGCACCGGAGAGAGCACTGTTGGGGATCGTGATGACACGGTTATCAACCGTAGCGATCGTAGTTGTGAAGAGGCTAATTTCTTTAACCGTACCGGACTGACCAGCACCATTGATGTAATCGCCGAGTTTGAACGGATGGAAGACGATCAACATGACGCCAGCGGCGAGATTCGAGAGTGTACCCTGGAAAGCGAGACCGATAGCGAGACCGGCAGAAGCGAGGATAGCAGCAAAGGAGGTTGTTTGGATGCCGAAGATGCTAAGGCAGGCGAGGACAATGATGACGAGAATGATGTAATAAACGAGGTTGCCAATGAATTTAGGCAACGGAGAAGCCTCGTCACCGCGAACGAGCGTCTTGCGTGAAGTCTTGATGACAACCTCCTTAAGACGCTTCGCAATCCAAAGACCAACGACAAAGAGGACAATCGCACCAAGAACGTTTATGCCCATTTTGATGGCGCTGTTTAAGAAGCTTGACATGTCAAACTCACCTAAAGATAAGAGAAGCTTTCCAACCATACTTAACTCCTAAAAATTAACAAAAAAACGCCTGACATACCGATGTCAGACTTAACCTTATAACGTCAAATAGCCCGACAATCTTAGGTCAGACTATTTCCTTCTATATCCTTTTTTTTTGATATATGCACGCGTGAATATGGTTTCATTTAAAAAAAAACGCATTATCTGTACTTTAAGTCTGAGTAAGCTTTCGCAGAATTATGATTTTGATGCATAGACCATTTGTAAACAAATGCGTTGTGCAAATTATTATACAAAGCACATAAACGATGAATATCGGCGGTTTCTAACCTGCAATTACACTTACTACGACGATACACATAATACATATCCAACTAAGAAAAAAAGGCACTTTATAAAAGTGCCTTTTTTTCTTAGTTTGTAGTTTTTTTATGCGCCGCCCGCGCCAAAGAAACGCATATATTTTTCCTCGGCTTCAGGCGTGAAGACCATGATAAGTTCAGATCCAGCTGCAATAGGCTCGAAAGGAGACGGATTGATTTGCAGCTGTTCGTTTTGAACAATTGCGATAACGGAGCAACCTGTAAGCGCACGGAACTGAAGGTTGACGAGAGATTTGCCGACCATTTTTTCGGGCACTCGAACGCGTTTGGCAAAGAGTCCTTCGACCATCGTATAAAAACGACCCTGATCGAGAAAGTTGAAGAGCTCAATCGAAGCCATTGTCGAAGAAGAAAAGACGAAATCTGCACCTGCACGATGAAGTGTTGTGACGTTGTGTTCATGGCTTGAACGCGCAAGAATCTGAACTTCAGGACGCAGTCTACGGAAGTAGAGCGTCAAATAGATGTTCATGTCATCATCGTGGGTGGTCACAAGAATCGCCGAAGCTTCGAAGAAATTCGTCGTCTTGAGGAAATTCAGATCAGCAGCATCACCATAGATCGTACTCCCAGCAAATTCATTGTTTGCTTCCGCGATAGATTCGTCGCGCTCAATAATTGTAAAAGGAATTCCTTTTTGCTGAAGCGCTTTTGCAGTTGCATGACCAACGCTGCCGCCGCCCAAAATCACGACGTTGGCACGTTTTTGTGTTTCTTTGGGAGCATACTCTGCATCATAAGCTTTTTGCTGTTCTTCGCTGACGGCCATTACGAGAATGGAATTTTCGCGAATCATCGTATTAGGGCCAGCGAGTTCGAAAATACCACGCGACCAAATGCCGACGACCGTGATCTTAAGTTTGCGTGAAAGGTCAACCTCTTTGAGTGTTTTACCAACGAGGGAAGTTCCCGCTGCACGCGCTTCAACGACACAAATGTCGAGAATACGGCTCAGTTCGTGCGTACCCACGTCAGAACCACTCGTACAATGAGCGATTGCACCACCAAGCAGGGTACTAAGATCTAATACTTTAGTACTACCCGCAAGCTCGAGAATGTCGATTGAATCAACACTATTAGCAAACGAAACAATCGGTGTATCTTCACTAACTTGCCTGATAGAAAACACGATATTGGTATTAATCGGGTCGGAGAGCGAAGAAACGCTGACGAGCGCTGCATTACGAATCTGTGCAGCTTTATAAGTTGCAGGCTGTGTGAGGCTACCGACGAGAACACTGATTCCGTTTTCATTGAGTCGATAAGCGTCCGTCAACTCTTCGACCAAAACATAATAAGGAATTTTGTGTTGTTTAAGACGAACGATGAGAGCGTCTGCGATCGCGTCGTAATGCGTAATAATGACATGCCCGTGAACACTTTCGTCGAGCGCATGCGGTGTACTGGCTTCTTTTTGAGCTTTAACGAGGGGGTTATAGATGAGTTCAAGGACGACGTACGGCAGCATGACGAGCATTAAAATAATGCCAGTAATGTTGACGAGCATCGTAAAGAATCGCCCTGCGTCAGAAGTGAAGGTAATATCACCAAACCCCTGCGTCGACATGACGACGAGTGTCCAATAAAACCCTGTTAAAAACGAGTGACTTGCGCCTTCCAACCACATAAAAAAGTGGAAGAGGAGCGAATCCACAACGAAAATAACGAGCATCACGACACCAAACCAAAACAGGAATCGCCTGTTAGATCCGGAAACGTTTTTACTCAGTGATTGTTTGATTGAAACCAGTGCGAGAGAAGCACTTTGCATTGTAACCTCTAAAAAAAAGGCGTCACAGTTGTGACGCCTTTGAAACTGGCCAAAGCCTTATTTGCGCCGGACCATGAGATCGTCACCCGGTTTTAGGGTTTCGGTCTGAGTGGAATCGATACCGGCTTCAACATTAACGAAATGGATTGAGTAAGTACCGGCCGGCAACTCAATTTTCTTGGGCGTCATACCGTAGCTCTTACCGTTAATGAACACTTCGCAAGGCGGCTTGCTATTAATTTTGAAAAGACCTGGCGCATCAGCACTTACTGCAGGTTTAGTTTCTGCAGCGGGCTTCGGAGCGGATTCCGTAGCCGGTTTTGCAGCAGGTTTGGAATCTGCTTTAGGCGCGGAAGCCGTTGCTGTTCCAGAAGAAGTACCCGTAGTTTTGGGTTTAACAACGGGCGCAGTTCCAGTTGAAGCAGGCGGATTCGAGGGAACAGAAGGCTGAGGAACGACAACGGGAGCGGGTGCGGGTGCAGCAACGGCTGCGCGCACTTCGAAGGTTCGCGTCTCAATGTCACCATTTGGATTAGGTATCCAAATGCTCTTTCGCACTTCATTGCCATCGCGGTACGTAATTTCGTACTCACCACCGAGCGGAAAATTGTCTACGGTCTCACCAGACTTCATGCGACGAACTTCGCCCGTCTTGCGATTAAGGATGGAGAACTCAGCCTTTTCGGGACTACTATTAATGGTAAGCCCAGCGAACATCGGTTTGAGCGTAAATGTTTTGCGATCGCTAACGCCTTGTTTGAGGTTCACCATTTCTTTGATGGTTTTATAGCGATCTTTCGAAATTTCGATCAAATGTTCGCCCGGTTCGAGGCCGGAAAGTTCGAATTCCTGTTCATTTTCGCCTTCCAAAACCTTGTTATCCACGACAACTCTTGCGCCGCTAACATCGACAAAGAGCTTAAGCGTAGCCATTTTAGGCACAAGGTTAACATTGAGCGTTACAGGTTTATCCGAAACGACGAGTTCTCCCTCAGCATCTTCGTACCCTTCGGCACGAATCACGAATTTTTGTGCTTGTCGACGAGAAAGTTTGCTGAATTCGAGGATACCGCTTTTGCGCGGTCCAAGGTTCTCGCCGTTAAGCTCGAGCGTGATCGGAAGGTTTGCAGGCTCAACCTGGAGGTTAGCCATACCATCGTAATTATCATATTTTACGACGATAAAGATAACGCAAAGCGTAATAATAATGACAATGAGCAGGATGACGACAGCAGCAAAAGCAGTATGCGTTTTAGAACTGCTCGAAGCACGCTCGACCGTTTGTGCGGAAAGAACCGTTTCGCGTTCTTTAGACGAAGTCGTAACGACGGGGGTCATCATAGACATCGATTTACGCGGCGCAGGCATACTATTGCTGATGCGAATCTGCTTCGAAGCGAGGTCGGCGAGTTCTTCGTTTTTGTTTAGACCGAGATCGTCGTAGGATGGAGCACGGCTGTCATTGGCAGAAACGGCAGGAAGCGAAGACTTAGACGAGTAGACAATACCGTCTGTGGGCGGTTGAAAATCGTCAAGTTCGGCATAAATAGCCTGTTTCGGAGCTGACTGTTGAATGACCTGCTCGTACTGAACGCCGCTCATTTTGGGAACATTTTGGCGGTCATAGAAGGACGTTTCGTCTTCAACAGAAGGCACAGGCTGACGCGAAGCTTCGAGAACATCTTTGGTAAGTTCACGATAAAACTCGGTCTTTTTCTGTTCCAACGCGATTTCTTGTTTAAAGAGTTTGCGGCAGAACTCGCTCAGATCCTTAGACGTATAGTACATCTGATGATTGAACATGAACTTCTGGAGATCTTCCTGAAGTTCAGCGCACGACTGGTAGCGCTCAGAAACGTCTTTTTGGAGGGCCTTCATGACGATGTCTTCGAGGTCTTCCGGAATTTCGGGATTATAAAGCGTCGGAGGACTGACCTCGACTTTACGGATTTTTTCGAGCGTCGAAAAGTCACTTGAGCCGAGGAAAAGGCGTTTGAGCGTCAGCATTTCGAACAGGACGATACCCAACGCAAAGATGTCGCTACGGCGATCAATCTTGGTCTTGCCTGCAACCTGCTCAGGACTCATATAGCTGAATTTGCCTTTAAGGATGCCTACTTGCGTGGCGCTCGACTTGTTTGCGGCTTTCGCAATACCGAAGTCGATAAGCTTGCACTCGCCATCATAACTAATCAACACGTTCTGCGGCGAAATGTCACGATGCACGATTCCCAAAGGCTCGCCGTTCGCATCTTTTTTGTTGTGCGCGTAATCAAGTCCTTCGCACAATTTACTGATGATAAAGCAGACACACGCAATGTCGAGTTTTTCGCCCGTACGAACACAGCGATCATAAATGACACGGAGGTCACGACCAGGAACATACTCCATCGCAATATAGTACTGACCATCAATGCAGCCGAGGTCAGAAATCTGCGCAATGTTAGCATGCGTGAGCTGAACTGCGATCTTCGCCTCATCAATAAACATCGAAATAAATTCGCTGTCTTCTGCAATCGACGGAAGAATCTTCTTTACAGCAACGATGCGCTCAAAACCTTCAACACCAAACGTCTTGGCCTTGTAAACCTCAGCCATACCGCCGGTATTGATCTTTTCCAGTAAAAAGTAGTCACCAAATGGGATGGGTTTTGCGAGAACGCCCATTATAACCTTCCTTCTCGCACGAAATGTGCGCCAAAAAACCGGAGGTATTTTACAACACCTACATTTACTGCGCAAGTTTTGAAATTGCTCGCCGAACAACTAACTTTGGACGCCTTTTCAAGCCACCAGCGCATTTTTTTTTCGAGCTTTTGGGTTTTGTTTTTTGAGGGGGAAGTCTCCCCCTGAGCGGCTATTTGCATGCAAATACGCCGCTACCCTCTCTCAGCAGAACGCGTCAACGCCCGTTTTCATTTTTTCCTTTTTGCAAAGATTCAAAACTATATTTTTACAAATTATCCTATATAATAGACGGGATTATAACGGTATGCTGGTCGTTTTATTCCGTAAACAAGCATACGAGACTTATTTTTTGGCAAGCCGAACCGTATCCGCAAAGCGGATAGGCCGGCTAAGGCCGGCGTATCGCCGAAGGCGAAGACGGCCAGCCGATGCGTATCTGCGAGCAGAAAGCATCGGCCCAACAACGATACAAAAGGAGATTACAGATGAACAGATGGCTTAAACTTCTCCTCTGCGCACTGGCTGTGACGGCAGTCTCGTGTGATGGCAGTGATTCTGACGGCGACGGAGGATCGGAAGAAAATGGCGGCGAAAACAATGGCGGCGGCAACCAGAAAGTTGATCCTATCATCAACGAACATGTTGACGTTTCACACGAATGCGAAGCCAGAGAGCTCTTTTGTGGCGGCATGTGCGTCGATGTGACATCGTCTGCCAAACACTGTGGCTCCTGCGACAACGCTTGTGGCCCCAACGAAATGTGCTACAAAAGCGAATGCAAAAAAGTCAACACGGTTACGTGCGATCAAACGCTCTGTAGCGACGGTTGCGTAGACATCAAGACGGACGCAAACAACTGCGGTATGTGCGGAATCGTCTGCGGTGAGAATATGGCCTGCGAAGAAGGCGGATGCGTTTGTGAGCCAGGCACGTTCGACTGCGACGGCGATCCGACAAACGGCTGTGAAGCCTTCGACTACTGTTCGTGCACGGTCGGTCAAACGATGTCGTGCTACTACGGCCCTGAAGGCACCGAAGGCGTCGGCGAATGCAAAGCTGGTATTCGAACCTGCATGCTCAACGACATCGGATTTTACGAGTACACGGATTGCGAAGGTTCCGTTTTGCCTGTCATCGCAACGGCTGGCCTCTGCACCGACAAAGACTTCAACTGCAACGGCATCCCCGATGGTATGGAAGATGCAGACGGCGACGGATTCACTATCTGCGACGGCGACCTCTGTGATAGCGCTGATCAATGCAACGTCGAAAATCCCGAACTCATCAACCCGGGCATGCTCGAAGTTCCCAACAATGGCCTCGACGACGACTGCGATGGACTCATCGATGAAACAGATGACAATGTCACCGTCACGCCCATCAACTATACCTACAACTCCAGTGATCTCGATACCACCGCTCGCGCACTCGCTCAAGCCATGGGCATCGTCTGGGAATGCCCCACAGACGGCAGCATCTGCAATTATGGCCTTGTCTCTGCCAAACTTACGCGTTCTAACTCTTCGGCACTCCCCGACAAACGTCAGGTTAACATCATGAGCGCCATGAAAGATAGCTCCGGAACCGCCAAAGTCATTCCTCAACAAGGATCGACCTTTGCTGTTCTCAGTACCGGCGAAGCCAAAGACGTCTACAGCGGTGTTTCTAAAACAGACCTCGAGCTTGAAAAAATCAAAAGCGAAAACAAAACTCCAACTGGAGAAACGCAGCGCGTTTCAACCGATAGTAAGATTCCCGATGTTTATTCTCAAGCCCACGCGGGTAAACTCCAAACACACCCCGCCTGCGCAACGGGTACCGTCACGCCTGCCATTTTTGACTCGGTTCAGCTCCACCTCGAACTCAAAGTTCCCGTCAACGCAAAAGGCTTCCAGTTCGACTTCCGCTTCTTCTCGCGCGAGTATCAGGAATACGTCTGCTCGGCCTTCAATGACTTCTTCCTTACGATTCTTTCGACCAAGCATCCCGAACTTCAAAACTATCCTGACCACAATATCGCCTTTGACCGCAATGGTAACCCCGTTTCGATCAACAACGGCTTCTTTACGACATGCTCCAAAAAACCGTGTAGCACCAACAATGACTGCCCTGCCTTCATGAAATGTGAAGCGGTCTCCGGCGTCAAATACTGCATGGACGGCCAAGATACTTGTATGGATGGTGCCGGTGCCATCAGTGCCTACTACCCCGAACCTTACAACGGTACGACGGGTCGCGGCGGCGGTACGGCATGGCTTACCACGAAAGCCCCTGTCGTCGGCGGCGAAACAATCACGCTCGACTTCTACATCTGGGATACCCAGGACAGACAGTTCGACTCGACGGTTCTGCTCGACAACTTCAAATGGCTCGTCGACGAAACCAAGGTCACAACGGCTCGTGCTGACGAAGAAGAAATTGGACCTATCCTCTAAGACTTAATCTTCAGCACTATCTTTTTACTCGACACAGTATTCTATAAAGGGAAGTCCCATGAAACGTATAAATACATTGTTTATCTGTGCCATGACAGCTCTAGCCCTCACGGCTGTTAGCTGCGACGACGACAGCGATAAAAAATCCAGCGGAAACACTGAAAATAGCGGCGGCAATACGGGTGGCAACGGAAACACTACCCCCGAAATCATCGACGTCAACGTCGTACGCTGCGACAACACAACCTGTAAAGCGACCTGCTGCGGCGACGTCTGCCGTGACACAACATCCAATGCCAACCACTGCGGTGCCTGCGGTAATGTCTGTGATTCAGACGAGATCTGCCAAAACGGTCATTGTGTCGCAGACCCCTACCTCGCAGAAAACGCAGTCTGCTATGCCAACGAAAAGAAATGCGGCGGCATTTGCACCGATGTTATGAATAATAATGATAACTGCGGCGAATGCGGTAATGTTTGCCTCGAAGGCACCAAATGCCATAACGGCGACTGCGTCGTCGACTGCGGTCGACAGACGGTCTGCAATAACACTTGCACCGATCTCCTTTCTGATGGCGAAAACTGCGGTAAATGCGGCGAGGCCTGCGACGCTGACGCTTACTGCCAAAACGCAACTTGCCAATATACTTGCGCTGATCAAAATCAAGTCGTCTGCAATCACACGTGCACTTCGCTTGAATCAGATATCAAAAACTGTGGTGCGTGTGGAACTGTCTGCGAAACGGATGAGACCTGTCGAAATGGTCTATGCACAACTGAGTGTTCTTCCGAACTCGAAACTGTCTGCGATCAAAAGTGCGTCAACACGAAATCCGACAATGATAACTGCGGCGAATGCGGCATAAAATGCGATTCCAATCAGTATTGCTCCGACGGTACCTGTGTTGATACTTGCGCTGATACAAGCAAGACCATTTGCGACCACGCCTGCATTGACGTTCAGACGAACAAAGATAACTGCGGCGAATGCGGAAACCGTTGTGCAGCAACCGAAATCTGCCAGAACGGTGAATGTGGATGCCCGGCAAACGATCCTTATTGCAATGTCCCCAAACCGACCTGCGATAGCAATGAAAAACTCTGCGGTATCACCTGCGTTGACACCAAAACGGATCGACTTAACTGTGGTACATGCGGCCACGACTGCGGTGAAGGCAACAACTGCGTTAACGGCAAATGTATCGATTGCAATGGCAAAACGACCTGCGAAGACGGCGCTTGCTACGATACACAAAATGATCCCAATAACTGCGGTGGATGCGGCATCAAATGTCCCAGCAACGTTGCTTGTACTAATGGCACTTGCGCCGGCTGTACCTCTTACTACGTTGACTGCGATGGTGATCCGACCAACGGTTGCGAAACGACGTCCGATAAGTGCGAATGCCAAAACGGCCAAACAAAATCCTGCTACTACGGCCCTGCCGGTACACAAGGCGTAGGCGCATGCAAAGCTGGAACGATCACTTGCACCAACAACAAATGGGGCGAGTGCGTCGGCATGGTCGTTCCCGTCGTCAACACAACATGCATGGCCAAACCCGGTGTGACTAAGGCTGACGCAACCAATGACCTTAACTGCGACGGCAAAATCGACGGCACCGAAGACTTCGACAAAGACGGTTATACGATTTGCAACGGCGACTGCTGCGATACTTCGCTTCAGCCTGGATGCAACGTCGCTGATCCCTCCAAAATTAACCCGGGCATTTACGAAACCATCGGCAATAAAATTGACGATAACTGCAACGGCCAAATCGACGAAGCGCCCTCAACGTGTACGGCTTCTTATAATTACGGCACAGACCTTTCTAAAGAAGATGCTCGAAATGCCGCCGGTATACAACTCGCTCGCGCTATGGACATCTGCGATGACGCTTCTGTAAAAGGTTACGGCCTCGTCAGTGCAACTGTTCAGTCTACAAACAGCACAACCCGAGGTAATTCTAGCTTTGGTTACGCGATCAATGTTTTCGACTACCTCTCTAGCACTTCTGCACCTACAACCCCCATCGTAAAACCACTTCTCGGTTCTTCATTTGCCGGCATGGCAAGCGGATATTTCCGGAACGGCAATTTATCTGATAGTAACTCATTTATTAGTGGTGGAACAATTCCTTCTGTTTACCTTAATGCTCACGGTGGAAAACTCCAAAGCGCCACGGGATGTAGTACAGGCAACAGTATCAACGATAGCGTCAATCTACACCTCGAGCTCAAGGCTCCTACAAATGCTACGGGCTTCAGTTTTTCCTTCCGCTTCTTCTCACACGAATATCCGACTTGGGTTTGCACATACTATAATGACTTCTTCCTTGCGCTGCTGACATCAAAAGCCCAAGGTATCCCTGCCGATCACAATATCGTTTTCGACAAAGTCGGCAACCCTGTCTCTATTAACAACGCTTTCTTTACATCTTGTGCACCTATAAGTTGCAACTCTAACTCTGACTGCGCAACCGGCATCTATACGAAAGGATGCGTTAACAATAAATGTACCTCAAACTATGGCGCATGCCCTGACGGCACTACAGGACTTCGTGCATTTTCAACTAGCGGCAGTGGTGGAGCAACAGCTTGGTTAACCACACAAGCCCCTGTCGTTGGTGGTGAAACATTTACTCTCGACTTCTACATTTGGGATACTAACGATAGTAGTCTAGATTCAGCTGCAATTATTGATAACTTCAAATGGATTACAACTGCTGGTACCGTTGAAGTTAGCACCGACTTCTCCGATGGTCGTACCTAAGCTTCATAGCGCATAAAATCATAATCCATCGCATAAGCCCCTCCCCCGTGAGGGGCTTTTTTATATGTGCATAAACGATGACGTATATATAATGATATAATTTACTTTATGGGGGGATGTGTCCCCCTGAGCGGCTATTTGCTTTGCAAATACGCCGCTACCCCCTCTGCACGCTTCGCGTGCTACTAGCCAACATTTTTATACAAAAAAAGCCCCAATCGGGGCTTTTATATTATTATTTTTTGTAAATCATCGATCTGCATACGCACAAACAATTGGTCATACACAAATTAATGATGAAAAAACATTAAGTTGTTTGGGCTTCTATATCAGTTTGTTTGGACAGATCAGCGGGACGTTCAACCTCACCGTCCGTATTAGCTTGCTGCTTCGATCTGCGTTTGCGTGTCGCATATCGAGTCCCCATCAAAAAGATAAGCCAAGCAGCCGAAGTCCAACCCAAAACATCACCGATATAGCTGTAAACCGTTCTGCCTTTAGGCATCATGGCCACATCTTCGATCAAAATTTCAGGATCATACAAAGAAGTTTGTTTTGTAATACGACCATTGGCGTCGACATAAGCACTCACGCCCGTATTGGTTGAACGAATCAACCATTTGCGCTGCTCAACAGAACGAAGTGCCGCAAGGGCCAAATGCTGATACGGCTCCGTCGTTTTGCCAAACCACGCGTCGTCCGTAACATTCAAAAGAACTTGTGGCTCTAATTTCGAAAGCTCACGCACGTAAGAAGGAATAATATCTTCGTAGCAAATGATCGGTCCCAAAGTATAATCGCCAAACTGCATTACCACTGGCGCTTCACCTTTTGTAAGACGACCAGCCTCAGGAATGAGATCGTATATTTCGGGAAATTCATCACCAAACGGCATATATTCGCCAAATGGCATGAGATACTTTTTATGATAAGATCCCAAAACATGACCATCATTATCGATTAGTTTAGCCGTATTATATAAGATTCGTCTTTTTTTGCGGTTATGACGTACTTCCTGGTCGCTGGTTTTGTTTTCTGATAACGTGGTTGTTACCGTTCCGAAAAAAATCGGCGCTTTAAAATCTCGAATGGGTGAAGCAATATCGTACGGACGAACGCGCATGCTCAAATCCGCTTGGCGCGAAATTCCAAGCGGAACACGGCTTGGATAGTACCATTGCAGGTCATCGGGCGTTACACTCGCAAAAGGACATTTATGCGTATAAGGCTTTCCTTCGAAACAACGCACGGCGTAGCCGTTTGCCAAAGCAGTATAATAAACATCAATCGGCGCATAATGATACATTTGAGCTGCAGCAGAAATCGACTTATGCAACACATCATGTCCAAATTCCGATTCCCTAAATTCCGCACCGAAGAATTCGTCAACTGCTGCGTAGATTTGTCGTGCCTGTGGCTTAAACCAATCCGAATAAAGCGCATCCAGTTCGAGTTCAGTTTGGGAAGCGTTTTGAAGTCTACTGCCCCAAACATAATAAGAAGTATATCCTGATTCTGGCCAAACAATCAGATCGACGTTTTGCAAGTCAGCTTCTTTTGACAATCGATGATGTTCAAAAAGGTTATTTTTAACCTTTTCGGGGTTTTCAGTCAACCAAACCCCTACGTCACCTTCAACCATGCCAACGCGAAGCTTAGGCGCTTCAGTTTGTATTGCATCGATCTGAGCAATGCGGATAGGTGCATAAATATAACAAAACAGAATATAAGCTAAGGCGCCAAAGTAAAAGCCTTTATCAAATTCTGCCTTTTGATGGCACATGCGTTTGACGAGCGTACGCGTAAAGTCAAAGATGACCATATTGATACTCGCCACGAGCAACGAAACGCCTAAGACGCCAAGAATATCTGCGACTTGCAGCGACCAGATAAAATTATTTTGGCTATTGGCAATGTACCATGGGAAGATCATTGGCCAGCACCACTCGATCGCGAGGAGTGCCGCAAGTGAAGTTAGGCGTGGGAAACGAGCATTGCGGAAAGCAGCGGTAAAAGCGCCCCAAATTGCAAAGACCAAGGCCTGAACCATGCACACCAAAACGCAGAGAATCCACGAAAGCCAAACAGGAAAATGTCCGAAAACCTCCAGCGTCGATTCGAGCCAATAAAACCCACCGATATTGGTGATCGTTCCTGCAAACAGGATGATCCAAAACGCCTTTTTTGCGCTTAGGCCTTCGATGGCCCACAATTCAAAAGCGAGTGCAATCCAGGCGAGATAAAACTGATCGTAATCCGGAAATGCAAGAAAGACGCATGTACCGCCGACTGCAGCTAAAAAAAGGCGCAGTACGAGCGGTATTTTTAGCGCGTTTTCCTCATGCTGCTCTACACCGCAAAGTTTTTTGAGTGTGCTCTCAACTACGCTCATTTAGAAGCCTTTTCATCCGCAAACATGCATTTAAAGGGTGAATCTTTGTACGTATCGGCTGTGAGTTTAGAAGCATTTTTGAGCCAAAACTTTTTCGTCATATTGCGTTTCATGGGTTTAAGGCGATCAATGAAGACGTTACCTTCAAGGTGACCATACTCGTGAAGCAGTGCAACAGCACGCAATTCTTTAGCTTCTTCACGGAACCACTCGCCATGAACATCCTGCGCTTCGATGATGACATGCGCAAACGACTCTACATCGCGATACAAGCCAGGCAATGAAAGACAGCCTTCGTTCCAAATGCAAGGATCATCTTTGAGAATAATTTTGGGATTAATATAAGTCCGAAGTTCATGCGGTTCTTCTGGAGCACTCGTGTCGACGACAAACATGCGAATACTCTTACCAATCTGGGGTGCCGCGAGTCCGACACCATTACCTGCGTACATTGTTTCAGCCATATCGGCTGCAAGTTTTTCGAGCTCTGCATCGAAAACTTCAACAGGTTTGGCGACTTCTTTAAGTACAGGATGGGGATAAATATAAATATCGAGAAGCATTTGAATTATTCTCCTTTAATCGATGAACAAGGGAATCCAACCGGATTAAGCGCGAGGGGGTAGCGGCGTATTGTCGAAGACAATACCCGCTCAGGGGGACACCTCCCCCACCAAAACAACCCACAATCAGTAAAAGATTTTTTCAAAAGATGCCCACTGGAGCATACGCGCAATCTACCATCGAACGTGCTGTCAAGACATCTTCAAAACAGGTACTATAACGAAAAAAAGCCCGAAAACATCATTTTCGGGCTTAAAAATCGACCCGGCGCCACAGCGCCGCATCTTTTAAAGTTCCATAATTTCTTTTTCTTTTTCGGCGACGATTTCATCAATTTTTTTCACGGCGTCGTCTGTCGCTTCCTGAATTTTGGTCAAGCCGCGCTTGAGATCGTCCTCAGTGATATCGCCGTCTTTCTGCATTTCTTTGATCATATCGTTGGAATCGCGACGGATATTGCGAACAGCGATTTTTGTTTTTTCACCCAACTCCTTCACCTGTTTCGAAAACTCTTTGCGGCGTTCACCCGTGAGAGGGGGAATGGGGAGACGAATCATGATACCGTCGTTCGAAGGATTGAGGCCCAATTCAGACTGCAAAATCGCCTTTTCGATGGGTTTGATCATGTTACGTTCCCAAGGCTGAATCGTAATCATACGCGCATCAGCAACTTTAACTGCGGCGATCTGCATAATCGGGGTGGGCGAGCCATAGTAATCGACCGTAATACCTTCGAGCATATTCGGATTTGCACGACCTGTGCGGATTGTAGCGGCTTCACGACGAAGCGCGACGATACTCGAATCAAAGGACGATTTAAGCTCGTTCAACAATTGTGCGACCATTTTCTCCTCCAAAAATTGTATTCAAAAACAAAAATATCGCGCCTCATAGGCACGTAAACGTTTTATTTATACCCGAAAGCGCGCAGTATTTGCAACACTTGACGCACAAACACCATGCTTTTAGAGCGTCAATGTCCCAAAGCGACAGATTTTCTATTCAAACTGCCGCATTATAAAGGGGGGACGTCTCCCCCTGAGCGGCTATCTTCTTTGAAGATACGCCGCTACCCCCTCGAGCCTGCGGCGCGCTTATGACGTAAATCAAAAATAACAAAATCGCCCTAGAATTACTTTACGTTGACGAACGGCAACGTTGATCCCGGAACCATCGTCGTAGGCAAAACGCCGTTCCAACGTTCAGCTTGAATCAATTCGATCATCTGCGGATTATCTCTAAGCGCGGCACCACGTTGGCGAATTGCCTCGGCAGCTGCTTCACCCTGTACTCTGATACTATAGGCATCAGCTTCAGCTTTGGCTCTTGTTGCCGCAGCTTCGGCTTCGGCATTTTTAACTTTTTGTTGTGCTTCCTGCTCTACACGATCAAGTTCGTTTTTGGCACGTTCAACATCGGCTTTAGCTTTAGCCGCGTCCTCAACCGCTCGTTCGTAAGTATCGCTGAAGTCAACATTTTCAATCTGAATGTTTTCAATCACTGCCGGAACATTTTTTAGAGCGTCTTTGATCGCAGTATTCATTTCGGCATTCAAACGCTCGCGCTCTTGAATTGCCTTAGCCGCTGTAAATTGACCAAAAACCGTTTTGCTGACTTCGTTAATACGAGGTAAAATCGCATTCAAAAAGAGTCCTTCTTGACTTCCGTAATTCGTATAAACATCGCGTACCTGATCCGGGGCAATACGGAACGTAACCGAAATCTGGAGCGTTGCCGTCTGGAGATCAGATGAATACATCTCAAGCTTTTGCTCTGAGAGGGTATGCGTGCGCGTAGACATTTTTACAACTGACTGAAAGATAGGCAGTTTAATATGGAGCCCAGCTTCTACGATATCCGAAACGCTTCCGTTCGTCAGAAGTACGCCGCGTTCGCCTTCATTAATGGTGTAAAAAGACATCAAGTCAACGATCAAACTAAAGCAAGCAAGCGTCGTGAGACTGACGATAAGCCTTGAATTCAGAGTATTTTTAGTTTCGCACGTATTTTCAGAAGAGATGAATTTTTAGCCATAAAGCCTAACCCTCCCAGGTTCAATAGAAAGCAATCTATACCATTATAAATAATGGATTTAGCCTATAGTGGACATATTATGAGCCCAAAAGGAGCAAAAAAAAAGCAGGAATCAAAGATTCCTGCTTCTAAATGGGCCTGGGAAGACTCGGACTTCCGACCTCACGCTTATCAGGCGTGCGCTCTAACCGGCTGAGCTACAAGCCCATGAAAACCTAAGAAAGAAACTTAGTAGAAGTACGTATGACCACGAAATCTGTCTGATGAACATCAGAACTCTGATCCGTTAAAGGAGGTGATCCAACCGCAGGTTCCCCTACGGTTACCTTGTTACGACTTCACCCCAGTCGCTGTCCGATCCGTGGGCGGTTG
>JAZRWH010000046.1:0-3054 GCA_045599585.1 Myxococcota bacterium | reverse complement strand
ATCGTCTTTGCAAATGCCATCTTCACATTTGACACAATCAGAGGCACACGTCGATTTATCACCAGAAGACGAACCAACATTGTCATCAGAACAACTACAAGCCAATGATGCTGCCAAACACAAACAAAACGCTAATTTCTTATTCATTGCACTTTTTCTTATATACTAAATGATAACACTATCGAACGTCGAAAAAACTAATATTAACTAATAATAAAACATACAAAGTGACGCAAATTAATGCGTCACTTTGTCATGCTTTTATATTATGTATTATAATATAATTTCACCTTCGACCGGACAAGCCTCAAGCGGATACGACGAACTCTCGTTATTTTCTTCGCGGCACTCGTGGAAAGCAATGTAACTCTCTTTGGAGCCGCCATCATCGACTTTGAACATGATCTGATACTTCGAAGGATCGATGCCATTGACTTTAACGGCAGCGCCATTGACAGTAATCGTAGCCGACATATCCCAGCTATAGGTTGCAGAAGCATAACTACCAGCCGCGATTGATTCATTTGTAAAGGCAGTGCCAACGTAAGCGCGATAAGTCTTACCATCAGAATGAACGTAATTGTCGATGTAGAAAGAAATACCAAGTTCAGCGGAGATACCCAACGAGCCAGCATTTTGAATCGTTGCCGTTAGCTGGATGCGAGGGTCGTCTTGACCTTCAGCGTTTTTACGAGAACAGTCATCGAGAGCGTATTTAAAGTCTGCCGCAATAAAATCAGGCGCAAAGTTAACGGCTGGCTGAACGTTCATACGGTAGTTATTAAGGTGCGGATTGAGCCAGTTGGCTTCCTCGTGAACAGGCACAGTACCATCTTCATTGATATTCGTCACATGATAAGCATGCTGGTTCCAAATGCGACGTGTACGAACCCAGTTGTCTTGAGTATCGGCGTAAACGGTCAAACCGTTGGAAGGCTTACCTTCGTCGACAACAACGATTTCGGTACGACCATCATTGTCAACATCAACGATAACAGGATTTTCGATAACCGTCCCCGAAGTATTCACGGTTTCCCAAATGATCTCACCAGCAGTATATTCTTTTCCGTCAATGGTCGTTTTTTTATTCGAAGGTACACCCGAATAAATGCGGAGCATGGTTTCATCACGATAAATAACTTCGGCAACGCCATCGCCTTCAAAGTCAAAGACGGAAGAACCTGTTTTATTACTCGACGCATCTTGCGTGGGGCTTGCCCAGACAAGCGTACCGTCCTGACCATTAAAGACGGAATACGCATATTTGCCAGCGACACCGATATCGGGATCGCCATCGCCGTCGAAGTCACCAATAACAGGATTACCGCCACCTACCGTCGTAGTTTGAGCGGATTCCCACATTTTGCGCTGCTTCCAGACGACCTGACCATTTTCTGTAACTTTATAAACCTTCCATACGCTGACGTAACCGCTTCGAACACGAACGATCTCAGGAACGAGTTCCCCTGGATGTTCCGGATCATTTTCGTCAGGAATAAGATCTGCGACAGCCGTATACCAATAGGTCGCATTCGCAGCCTTTCCAGCCTTATCAAAAGAGACAGCAGCAGTACTGTGGTTTAAGATCTTGTTGCAATTGTTATCATAGATATCAGTATCGATGATTTCCATATTGCCGTCCTGATCAAGGTCAGCAACAGCAAAGAGGCTCTGGTACCAAGTTGAAACCTGGACGAGCGTATAGGTGCATTTCCATTTTGACCAATCGTTGCCGACGATAATACCTCGGTTTGTAACAACATCAGGCATACCATTGGAATCGACGTCTGCAAAGGAGGGGTGGAAGTCGCTCCAATAGGTATCCCCTAGACCGCCGTTACCTTTTCCGAAAGCAGAAGTCGTAGCAATCGAGTGTTTTTCATGCCAATAATAATTGCCCTCTGCATTTTTACGAAGCACCATCGCATAGAGCTTTGAAGTCTCCATAGATGCCGTCGTCGCAGAAGTCACGACTTCGATTTCCCCATCATTATCGATATCAGCGGCCCCTAACTCGTTATGACGATTATAAGTAATGCGCGTTCCTGAAGTTGCGGTACGCGCCAAAACATGGCCGTCGTCGCCCGAAAGCGCCGTGAGCGTGTAGGCGTTATCATTAAATACGACGTCAGGAATGTCATTTTCATCGACTTTGCCATCACCATTATCATCGGTCAAGTTGATGACGATTGGGGTTTGTACGATACCGTTGCCCCCCGTAACTTTGTATTGCCACTTAATTTTGGGATCGAAGACGCCTTTGGGCGGGTTATAAATACAGGCGCTCTCATCTTCGTCAGCAGAAACACAACGTTTAGAAGAAATATCACAGGTACTCCAGTAATCGCAGTCGTGGTCTGACGCACATTCTTTTTCACTCGTGGGTTCGAGACATTTGCCGAATACGCATACTTCTCCGACGTCGCAGCAGAAGCCTTCCCCAGTTCCACAGCGGACGACGTTTTCAGCGCATTTTATTTTGCACATATCCTCATCGCATACATGGGCTGCATCGCAGCAGAACTCGCCTTCAAAATTGTTGGCAGGATCAGCTTTTCCGCACAACGAACCGCCTTCACATGTTAGCTGACAATAGGTGTTATCCGAACAAGCGCGATCTGCCGCACAGCACAGATAGCCGTTACATGCATCGCGGCCATCATCGCAAGCAATTTCACAAGAGCCGGATTCGGAGCAAACTTCATTGTCATTGCAGAACATGCCATTACAGGCGTGTTTGCCGTAATCCATGGCTTCACATTTGCCGGTATAGAGGTCACAACCAAAGTCTTCTTCGCAACAAACGCCGCCGCATACTTCGCTGTTACACGCAACGCAATTTCCATCGACACAGGACTGATCTGCGGAACAAGCTAAACAAGGATCTGAGAGTTTTTCGCAAGTTTTTCCATCGACGCATTGTTCGTCAACGGCGCACGTAGCACAAAATTCTGTCGCATCGTAGCAAACATTGTTTCGGCAAACCTGGTTTTCATTGCATTTTAAACAACCAGCCTGGTTGATGCTATCGACGTCGTAGCAAATTCCACCCAC